>CAYSHJ010000607.1:0-2972 GCA_964430385.1 uncultured Planctomycetaceae bacterium | reverse complement strand
TGCTCGAGGTCTCCGCGAGCCATTCCAGCACATCCGGCCACGGTTGACCCTTGAGGTTGAACTTGACCTTGCCGTTCTCGTCCGGCTTGAGCTGCTTCAACTCATCGGGATTCGGTGGCGTCTGCGGCTTCACAGGCCGCTGCGTCGCGGGCCGAGGACCGTCCGTCTTTTCTCCGGCCTTTTTCTCGCCGTCTTTCGGCTTGTCTCCCGCCGCCTTGTTCTCGCCCGGTACCATCGGATTCTGGCCCGGTTGAGCCGCTGGTTGGCCCTCGACAACGACGCCCGCGGGCACTCCTTCCACCGCTTTTACGGATCGAGGCACGCCTTTGGGTTGTGCATAAGCGGAAGCTGTCCATGACAAAACATCGGTCAGACCCAACACAAGGCTGGGAGCGACCAACGCCAACCGAAGCCAGTTGTGAACGAGAGAGCGCATCGGCCCAACTCCCCGGGTTGGAAGGACTTTTGAAGTGGATGGGGCACAGGTTGACGCATCGACTTGTCGAGTGCAGATTATGCGGTAATCGGCCTCGCCAAAGCAACAGCCTGCCGCAAAAGGCCGGGAGCAGACGCGCCGATCGACCCAGAAGTTCCAGCCCTGCCAGGACGTGGTCAAAGGAAAACATCCATCAATCGTCGTCTCTCGATTTCTTGGCGTTTTGCCGAATCCTTGGTCCCAAGATTCTGGAATGCGAACTAGTTGCTTATAGTGTCTGGACAACCCAGAGAACATCAGCGGAGTTGGACATGGCTGCCACTCGGATCGCCCACGACAGCCCGCCGCTGGAACCGCGAGCCGCGAGGAACTTGTCTCGGACGAAGCGACCTGAGGAGGGAGGTATCGGGATGGCGTCCCCACAGGAATCCGCACGCGAACAAAGTTCGACCGGGAGCGCTGTTCCTGACGTCGCCGCCAATGCCTCGGCCGGCAGAAGGATCCCTGCGGCCGAAAAAGTCGCCGCGCCGAAGGCCACGCCAAAGACAACCTCGTCCGAGAAGCCTGCATCCATTAAAGGCACGTCGGGCGATTATGGTCCCGACCTCAAGCGGATGATCGGCCCGTTCCTGATCGAAAAGAAAGTCGGTGTTGGTGGTATGGGGGTTGTCTACAAGGCGACCTACACCAAGAACGGAGCTCAGGTCGCGCTCAAAGTCTTGCCGCTGGCGATGTCGGCGAACAAACAGTTGGTGGCGCGGTTCGAGCGTGAAATGTTGATTCTCAAGAAGCTCAAGCATCCGCTGATCGTGCAGTTTTACGGCGGTGGCACGCAGGACGGGCAGCAGTTTTATGCGATGGAGTTCATCGACGGCGGCACGTTGGACCAGTTGCTCAAAGACAAAGGCCGTCTGCCGTGGGAACAAGCCATCGAGTACGGTCTGCAAATTTGCGAGGCTTTGGAACACGCACACGATCACGGCATCGTGCATCGCGACCTCAAGCCGGCGAATCTGTTCCTCGGCAAAGACGGCAAGCTGCGGTTGGGTGATTTTGGGATCGCTCGCGACACCGACGCGACCGCGCTGACCGCGAGTGGTTCAACGGTGGGGACACACGCGTACATGGCTCCGGAGCAGATCACCGGCAAGCAACCGATCTCCAACAAGACCGACTTGTATGCGCTGGGCTGCGTGCTGTTCGAGATGCTCACGGGGCACCCTCCGTTCAAGGCTCCGGCACAGATGGAGTTGCTGCTGAAACACATCAACGAACCGCCGCCGCGAGTCCGCGCCGAAGTGCTCGACTGCCCGGTCTTCCTCGAACAGGTCGTGCTGCAACTGCTGGAGAAGCATCCGGACAAACGTCCGCATGACGCCTTGATGGTGCAAGTAGCGCTCGAGGAAGTCATCGAGAAGGTCGCCCAAGCGACCAGCGTGGCCACACAAATGACCTCCGGCGCCGGTCAAACCGCGATTGGCCTCTCGCAGGTCACGGACCCGAACGAGATCCGGAAACTGCTCGGCAAACGCAAGAAAAAGCGAAAGGCCAGCGGGCCGTTCTATGAACGTGCCTGGTTCTTGGCTGTCTGCCTGGTGGTGTTGATCGGCGGCGTGACATGGTCGTTGTTGCCATTGTCCGAGCAGCAACTCTTCGATCGCGCTCAGCCGCTCATGACGTCTGACGATCCGGTGAAATGGCAAGAGGCGTACGATCAGTATCTCAAATCGCTGCTGGAACGATTTCCCGAAGGTGTGCATGCCGAGGCGGCTTGCGGACATCGCGACAAGCTCGAGATGCACAAGACCGAACGCGGCTTGGAAACTCGCGCGCGGCTTGGTCAAGACCCAAAGACGGAAGCCGAGAGGCTGTGGGTCAAGGCCCGTGCGTTTGAACGCTTCGGTGACAACATCACCGCTCGCGAACAATACCGAGCGATGATCGATCTGCTGAAAGACCGCGAACAGGATCGCCCCTTTCGGAACCTCGCCAAACGACAACTCGCCGAATTGGAGTCGGCTGGGGACGGCAATGTCGATCGCAAGCAGATCGTCAGCGACGCGCTGCGAAAGGCCCGCGAGCAGTATGTCTCCGGCAATAAGCAAGCCGCGGAAACCTGGCTGAGCGTCATCCAGCTTTATGAGGGCAACGCTGACTTCGCGGATGAAGTCGCCGAAGCACGAGCCGGCCGCGCGGGACGCTTGAACGATTCGCCGACTCCAGCAGACAACCCCACTGACGTCAAGTGACCACGGCAGTTCGGCAGTTCGTCACCCGATCCGCGCTCGCTTGTCGAGGTACGCCGCCAGATACGGCCCGTACGCCTCTTTGGTGTTCGCGAGGTTGTAGCTCACCTTCCGCTCGAAGCAGTCGTGCTGCAATTGGTCTGTGAAGGATTGAATCCGAGCGAGATACCGCTTGCGCAGACTGTTCGGATTCACGACGACTCGGCCGGCCCCTTCCATGTCTTGGAAGCGCGTGATCCGCTCGAACGGAAACGTCAACTCAGCGTCGTCCAGCGTGTGGAACACGATCA
>CAYSHJ010000606.1:0-4303 GCA_964430385.1 uncultured Planctomycetaceae bacterium | reverse complement strand
AGGCCGAGCGCATCAAGATCGTCCTTGTCCCATTCGATGACGGTGCGGCCGGGCATCGCCGCGTTCTCGATCGGGACCAATTCGCAGAGCGGCCCGTTCGTGAGCACCATGCCGCCGACATGCTGCGACAGGTGACGCGGGAAGTCGAGAATCTCATCGACCAGCGACAGCATCTGCTGGCCCAGACGGGATTCTGGTGGCAGGCCGGCTTCGCGAAGGCTGTCGGACAGATAGGACGAAGAGGACCGATAGGACGAATGGGGCTCATCGGGTGAGTCAATCGCATTGGTCGTATTGGTCCTATCAGTCCTATCGATCCCATGAGTCCCATTGGTTGCATCACCCGTGCTAAACGCCACATGATCCACCTGCTTCGCCAACCGATCCACTCGGTCGAGCGACAAGCCGAGCGCCTTGCCGACATCCCGAATGGCCGAGCGCGGCCGGTACGAAATGACCTCGGCCGTCATCGCGGCGCGGTCACGGCCGTATTTTTCGTAGAGGTACTGGATGACCTCCTCGCGTCGTTCATGCTCGAAATCCACGTCGATGTCGGGGGCCTCGTCCCGCTCCTTGCTGATGAACCGCTCGAACAGCACGTCGATGCGTTCGGGATCAACCGACGTCACACCCAGGCAAAAGCAAACGGCCGAGTTCGCCGCCGAGCCGCGTCCCTGACATAAGATGCCGCGACTCCGCGCGAAGCGGACCAAGTCCCACACCGTCAGAAAATACGCCGCGTAGTTCAACTCGCCGATCAGCGTCAGTTCGTGCTCGATCAGTCGCCGGACTTTGTCCGGCACACCGCACGGGTAACGGTCCTTCGCTCCGCGCCACGTCAAATTGACGAGGTGCTGAATAGGCGAAAGTCCGCGAGGACACAGCTCGACCGGGTACTCGTACCTCAACTCGTCGAGCGAGAACGAACAACGGCCAACAATCTCGATGCTGCGAGCGATCGCGTCGGGACACTCGGCGAAGAGCACGGCCATCTCGGCCGGCGACTTAAGATGCCGTTCGGCATTCGGGAACCGTCGGTCTCCCAGTTCCGCCACCGGACAGCCGTGCCGGATCGCCGTCAACACGTCTTGCAACCGTTGCCGTTCGCGCACATGGCAATGCACATCGTTCGCAGCCACGAGCGGGATGCCCGCCTGCTGAGCCTGCGACCGCCACTCGTTGAGCCAACGCTGGTCGTCGGCACCGCGATGGAGTTCGGCCAGCGCGTAGGTGCGATCCCCGAAAATGGCGCGGTACGCCATCAGCCGGAACGCGCTAGCGTCCGGTTCATGGAATCTCTCGAAACCGGACGCTAGCGCGTTCCGGCTGATGGCATTGAGCAACACCACTCCCGCGAGCAAGTCAGCCGAGTGCTCGGCGATATCAGCCAGCTTGAGATGGCAGTCTCCTTTGGGGGCTTGTTGCCGTCCGCGAGTGATCAATCGGCACAGCCGCGAGTACCCCGCGCGGTTCATGGCCCAGAGCACGACCGGCGGAGCATCCATCGGTGTGATCTCCGCGCCGATCAGCAGCTTGAGTTGGGTTTTCTTCGCCGCAACGTGAGCACGCACCACTCCTGACAAGCTGTTGCGATCGCTGATCGCCAACGCGGCCAGTCCCAGTTCGGTCGCTCGCAGGACCAGTTCGTCGGGATGCGAAGCTCCCTCCAAAAACGAGAAGTTCGTCCGGCAGTGTAACTCGGCGTACCGCGGCGTCTGCATGGAGCACGTTGTAGGTTGGGACTCTGCCCCGACCTGGTCGGCGGTCCCGACCCGGTCGGGACAGAGTCCCAACCTACTTTGCGGCTTCGTGCTCGGCTGGGCGCGCGTTGCCGACGAGTCCCACATCGGCAGGCGTTTTCTGGGAGGTTGTTCGGGCATGACAACGTCCGGTACTTGAAGATTCCGTTTCACGATCCGCCTGGTGAGCGGTATGCTGCGGGCGTCATTGCGGCCGCTTCAGATTGCCAAGGAGATTCGCGTCATGTCCACGACTATTGTTGCTCATGGTCTACTCCGTCCCGATGGAATGATTGAGTTGCTCGGTCCAGTCGATCTTCCCGCGGAACCCAAGGAAGTCACGGTGATGGTGTCCGAGCGATCGGCGACGACGGATGCACGGCCGCAACGTCGCGAACGCGAGCCTAGCCGCACCTGGCTGGAGTCCGGCGAGATGATTTCCGCTCCCTTCGATCTGCCCAGGGAGGGTACGCCTCGAATCGTCACACCGGTTCCTGGTGGCGAGCGTCTGCCCGATCCGGTTTTCATTCTGGTTGAGGATGTGCCGGAATGATTTACATGCCAGTCGCCAGCGAGATCGAGTTGTCGCAAGGGGACATTCTGGATGACTGTCCCGTCTTGTCGTGGAAAGCGACCGTCCCAAACGCCGCTGAGCATCGCGTGGCGAATTTTGCCGTGCGTGCGGTGGTGTTGACGCAAGCGTGTGATCTGGCGCAAGGCAAAGGCGACCAGACGTTGGTTGCCGTGGTTTACCAGACCCAACGGTTGGTTGAACTGGGGATTTTGAAGCCGGCGATCATTCGCGATCAGATTCGGACACACCGCGTTTACGGCTGGTATTTTTTGCCTGCCGGCGACGCGATCCCGGAATCGCTCGTTGATCTGCGCGACCTGCACACCGTTCCGCGAGTCATGTTGGAACGGTTGATCGCCGAAGGCAAACGGCGATGCCGCATCATGACTCCGTATCGCGAACACATGGCTCAACATTTCGCGACCACCTATTCTCGGATTGCGTTCCCCGAACCGTACGACACCGAACCATGAGCGGCATTGCTGGCCGCATCGTCACGCCGCGCTCGACTCAGTCGAACGCTCCATGAATAAACCACACGAGTTCCTTCAGACAGCGGAACAGCCAGAACCGCTGGCCGGTGTGAACCTCGACACGGAAGTAGTCGCGATGGACGGATTCCTCTCGCCACCAGCCGGTCTCGATCCGCTCCGGTCCCCAACTGCGCAAAACGCGATGCTCGCGACGCTCCCAACGAAACCGCAGTGGCGCGCCTTCCGGACCGGCGATTGAAACCTCAATCGGCTGCGGTGGCGCGAACAGCCGCAGCGGTCGCGAGGTGGTTGTGCCTTGGCCAAGTGGACTCGGAAAAGAGTCTGGGGAGCACACCAGCCCGACGCGCCAGCGAGGGGCTGAGTCGGTCGGCGTTGAGATGTCGATCTCTTCTGTCCCTCGCTGGCGCGTCGGGTTAGTGTTCGCGTTCGCGCGCTGTGGAAGGGCCATCGCCCTAGCACTCGCGACCGCGCATGGCTCGTAAGCCACCGCCAATTCGGGCTGAGCTTCCGGCAACAAGCGCGCACGGACAACGGCCTGCGAGCCCAGACGACTGCTGAGCCGATCCAACAAACCGGCGACTTCGCGATGCTCATCGCCATTAGACTCGAAGCCGAACAAGTCACGTGGCCGCGCCGCCAGCGAGGCGATGGCGGTCGCTTCCAGCCGCACGAACGAGACCGCTTCCGGCAAAGCGGTTCGCTCGAATTGTAGGCTCAGCAATTCCAGCAAGTGCGGCGCGGCATCGCTCGGGCTGACCAAGTTCACGACCAGTTCCAGTGGTCGGGTCTCCGCGCCTTTGATCTGACACAGCAACTGCCGCACACCTTCGCGTCGCGGCGTCAGTCGATGGAGAAGCTGCTCGAGCAACTCGCGGCAGACGCACCGCAGCGACTCACGATCCGCCAACGAGTCCTCCGCCGCCCAAGTCGCCTCGATCGGTTCCGGCGGACATTCTGGGATGAGCAACTCCGGTGCGTCGCCGAATGCTTGATCCAATCGCTGCAGCAAAGCCGTTCCCAAACGTGACGGCAAACTCGCTCGCGGCAACGCTCGCAATTGGCCAATCTGCCGCAGTCCCAACTCGTGCAACGTCTCGATGGTCTTGAACGGCAATCGCAGTGCCGTTACCGGCAACGGCGCGAGTGCCGTTGCCAACTGCGATTCGCCCAGCACCGGCTGATCGTTCGCTTTTGCCAGAAAGTGCGCGGCGGCCCAAGCCGCTCCGATCGTCGGTGCGAGGGCCACTCGCGTTTGAAAGCCGCGCCGCCGAAACTTGTCCGCCACCGCGTCGGCCAAATTCTGCTCGCCACCCAACAGGTGCGAGCAACCTGCGACGTCGAGCAACAAGCACTCTGGCGAGTCAGCCGACTCAATGCCAAACAACGGCGAAAAGGCTTCGCACATGCGAGCCTGCTCGCGCAACGCCGCCACGTCGGTGGCCGGATCGTGTCGAGCCTTCAACTCAGAGCGCTCATGCCGCAGGCGTTGCAGAGGC
>CAYSHJ010000605.1:0-9072 GCA_964430385.1 uncultured Planctomycetaceae bacterium | reverse complement strand
GTCTGTTCCGCTGGTGTCAGCGAGCGGTCTCGCACTTGGAAGCGAACAACGATTTCGTGTACGAGCCGAAACGTCGCGCGGCTTATTTGACCGACGCGGGCTGCCGGAAGATTCTGTTGTTGGCCAAGCCCGCGTTGATCGACGCGGTCGATACCGAGCGAATTTACAAGCACGTTGAACAGGCGTTGACGGCACGGTTCGCGTTCATGCGGGACAAGGACTACGCCATCGTCAACAACGAAGTGAAGATCGTGGACGAATCGACCGGCCGCATGATGGACGGTCGCAAGTGGCAAGACGGACTGCATCAAGCGATCGAAGCGAAGGAACTCGTGCCGGTCACCGCGGCCTCGGGCGAGGCCGCGCGCATCACGGTGCAAAGTTATTTCCGGCTGTACACGCATTTGTGCGGCATGACCGGCACGGCGGTGCAAGGCATCGGCGAGATTCGCCGCACTTACGGCCTCAGTGTCACGCCGATCCCGACGAATCGTCCCTGCATTCGTGTCGGTTATCCGACGCGCGTCTTCGCCACGTTGGAGGCGAAGCGGATGGCGATCGTCAAAAGTATTCAAGAGATGATCTCTGTCGGTCGAGCCGTCCTTGTCGGAACGCCTTCGGTCGAGGCGTCCGAAGCGCTGAGTAAGCTGCTGCGGCAAGAACGGATCGAGTATGAAATTCTCAACGCGCACTATCACGAGAAAGAGGCGGAGATCGTTTCTCGCGCCGGGCACGTCGGCAAAGTCACGGTCGCCACGAACATGGCCGGGCGTGGCACGGACATCAAACTGTATGAACAGCTCACGAAGAACGGTGGACTGCACGTGATCGCGACCGAGATGCACAGCTCGGCCCGTATCGACCGGCAGCTCATCGGTCGCGCCGCTCGACAAGGCGATCCGGGCAGTTATCAGTTCTTCTTATCGCTGGAAGACGAATTGATGCGCTGTTTGGAACCTGAGGAACTTGATGCTCAGCGTCGGCAAGCGCGGCCTGACGGCAGCGGCGAACTGGACTCCGGTTGGATCAGTTTTTTCAAACGGACGCAGAGATTCCTGGAGAAGACGCACTACCGGCAACGCAAAGACTTGCTGAAACACGAACGTCATCGCATGGACCAGTACCGCCGCATGGGCTTGGATCCGTGTCTGGAATTAACGGAATGAATGGGATTTTCGTTTTGCGATTCTTGATTTGCGATCGCGGCGGCCAGCAACCACTTGAGCTTCATCCAGCATTCCGATGTTCGTGATTCCCGTGCTTGATCTGATGGACGGTGTCGTGGTGCGCGGCGTTGGCGGCCGGCGGCATGAGTATCGTCCGGTCGCGAGCGTGCTGACTCATTCGGCGCGTCCGCTGGAAGTCGCGTCGGCCTTTCGTGAGCAATTAGGACTGACGACGTTGTACATCGCGGACCTGGACGGCATCGTCCAGCGTCAGCCAAACGTGAGTTTGCTGGGCACGCTGCACGACGCTGGGTTCGAGGTCTGGATCGATGCTGGAATCCGTTCTGTCAAAGACGTCACTCGTCAGCTCGAAGCGGGGGCGGCGCGGGTGATCATCGGGCTGGAGACTCTCAGCGGACCGCGGATGCTCGCGACGTTGGCTGACGAGTTTGGTTGGTCGCGAATGATCTTCAGCTTGGACCTGAATCAGGGACAGCCGCTGACGACACCATCGCTGTGGCTCGATCCAACACCGCAGGGCATCGCCCGCACGGCATTTGATTCAGGAGCACGGCAGTTGATCGTGCTGGACTTGGAGAGTGTCGGCGAAGCGGCTGGTCCCAGCACGCTGGCATTGTGCTCACGAATTCGCGAAGCGCTGCCGGATTTCGAGTTGATGACCGGCGGAGGCGTTCGCGACGCGGGAGATCTGCGATGCTTGCAGTCGCTGGGTGTTTGGGGCGTCTTGCTGTCGACCGCGCTGCACGCAGGAGTGATCGGACTCGACGAGATCATCGAGTTGCAAAAAGAAAGCGACCCGGCCTGATGACTCAGACCGGGTCGCCTCGAAGGAGAGCTGCCGCCGACAGACCCAGCCGCGCGTGGCCGCCGAGTCTGTCGGTTCAGCTCAGAGTCATAGAGTCGGCTTAGACGCCGTCCAACTGATCCATCATGGCTTGCGTCAGAAAGAAGGGTTCGATGTGGACTTCGGTCGAAACGTTCACGGAGTCGGCCCCGTCACCGCCGTCCCACGTGTCCGTACCACCTTGGCCGTTGATCGAGTCATCACCGTCGCTGCCGAGCAGGGTGTCGTCTTGCGAACCACCGAACATGGAGTCGTTGCCACCGCCGCCCGTCAGGGTGTCGTAGTCGGCGTTTCCGTTCATGAAGTCGTTGCCGTCGCCACCTGAGAGACCGTCGTTGCCGGCTCCACCCAACAGGCTGTCGTTGCCATCGCCGGCATTCAGCTCGTCGTCGCCGTCGCCGCCGTCGAGCGTGTCGTTGCCGTCAGAGCCACGCAGCTTGTCGTTGCCGATGCCGCCCAGCATCGAGTCGTCGCCCAGACCACCAGCCAGCGTGTCATCACCGTCCGAACCGTCCAGGGTGTCGTTGCCGGTGCCGCCATTCAGCGAGTCATTCCCCGTGCCCGCCAGCATGCTGTCGTTGCCGGCGTTACCGTTCATCACGTCGTCGCCACTGTCGCCTTGAACGGTGTCGTTGTTATCGCCACCGCTGACGGTGTCGTCGCCATTGTTACCTCTGACGGTGTCGGCACCGGCTTGACCATCGACCGTGTCGTCGCCATCTTGGCCATTGATCCTGTCATTGCCCAAGCCGCCGAGGATGCTGTCGTCGCCGCTGTTGCCGTACAGCGAGTCGTTGCCATCGGTCGTCGCGAGCGTGTCGAGGACGGCACCACCGACGATCGTGTCGTTGCCCAGGCTGCCGGTGATGGTGTCGTTGCCCACACCGCCGGCCATCAGCAGGCGGACGCTGCCTAGACTGAAGCATGTTGAGGCGTCGATCGTGTCGTCGCCAACATCGCCATCCACAACCAAGAACACGGGCAGGACGCCATTCAGGTCGCCAATCGTGACCGTATCGTCGCCGCCTTTAGTGTTGAGATTGACGGCAATCACCGAGCCGGTGGAAGTGAACACCGCCGAGCCCATTTGGACCATAAGTAATCCGCCCGCCGATTTGCCAACCGTGACAATCTCAGCGGTGTTGGTCAAGTCGACCATGACCGTATCAGATCCCACCAGCCCCGGAGCAATGAGCGAACTCGACAGCAGGTCCGTACCGCTGGTATCCGTGTTCCAACGCAACGTGTTGCTGCCGGCACCACCGTCGAGCGTATCGCTGCCACCTTGGCCGAACAGGTCGTCATTACCATTGCCGCCGCTCAACAAGTCGTTGCCGGCACCTCCGAGCATGGTGTCATTGCCGCCAGGACCAATGCCTGTCGACAGCAGGTCAGCCGCGCTGCCACTGATGACCGTATCACGTGCAATACCGTTAGAATCCAAATCCTCGAACGTGACGTCGAGAAGCGAATCGCTGTCGGCTTGGCCGTTCAGCGAATCGGCCGACGCGCCGCTGTACAGCGTGTCGGCGCCGGTGCCACCTAAGAGCGAGTTTCGGCCTGTCGTGGCATCGGCTGTCGAGATAGCGTCAACACCATCGCCACCATCCAGCGAATCGCCGAACATTGAGCCAGCGACAGTCGACGCTCCGAGCAACTGCGGTGGCGTCTGAGTCGGCACCGATCCGCCAAGTCCGCCACCACTGAAGATGATGTCGTTGCCAGACTGTCCGAAGATTTGGTCGTTATCGGTGGTGTCAGCCACCGCACGGTACTTCTCAAAAAAGAACGTCGAGAGTGGATTGACTGGGTTGTTCACGTTGTCGAACATGATATCGTTGCCGGCACCGCCGAAGAGGATGTCGGCTCCGGCGCCTCCGGACAGCGAATCGTGACCGCTTTGGCCATTGATGCTATCGATCCCAGCATCACCGCCGATCGTGTCCTGGCCGTCGCCACCGAGCATGGTGTCGTTGCCGACACCACCGGCGAGGGAGTCATCACCAGCCTGACCGTCGACGCTGTCGTTACCACTACCGCCATTCAAGCTGTCATTCTCGTTACCACCCAGGATCGTGTCGTCGTTGTCGCCACCATTGATCGTATCCAACCCCGACGTGCCGTTGATGAAATCGTTGCCGGCCCCACCTGAAACGCTGTCATTACCATCGCCAGCGTCGATTGAATTATCGTTAGCACCACCGAAGATGAAGTCGGCTCCATCGCCGCCGGTGATCGAATCCTCTCCCCCATTCCCGGTCGGCGCTACGTTCGGGGTCGTGACGCCATTGACCACGGTGGTTTGCAGAACGTATGCGGCGTTCACTTCACCGCCAATCACGTCCTTGCCGCTACCGCTAGAAATCGTGTCATCGACAAAGGTCAGCGGATTCGCATCGCTGGCACCGTCGCCGCCGACAATCACGTCGGCACCGTCGCCGCCACTGATGCTGTCGTTGGCCGTACCTCCCAGGATCGTGTCGTTACCATCGCCACCACTCAACGTCGCTCCGAAATTAGTATCGATCGCGCTGACCGCGCCGATGTTCGACGAGCTGGCGTCGATAATGTCGTTACCATCGCCAGTACTGACCGTGATCTTCAAAGCATCGCTGAAGGTGGGTTGAATGACCGCGTCCAAGTTGATGATATTGTCGCTATCGCTGCCGACGATATCCAACTTCGTCAACGCGCTTGCAGCGATCGTCGGCATCGCAGGGTAGAGGCCCGACTGTGTTGTGACGGTCACGTTTAGAGCGGCATTGACGCCGACGGTGATGTTATCAGCGGCGTCCGAAACGATGCTCAGTTCGGTGAGGTTCAACAAGAGCACGGAGACCGACAGCATGTTGCGGTCTTCAAAGCGTTCCGGCGCGCCACCAGGAGCTGGTGATCGGCGACGACGCTTCAACAACGCCATCCGCTGGGACAGCGATTCCAACCAAGAGGACATACGCACGGCAGCTTCTCCTTCTTCGAGAACAAGTCGGTGAATTCATACGAATGTGTTCGGCATCGCATCCGCCACGAACAGACGTGGCGCGCGACGCGCGGACACTCTGTCCGGAACAGCGAGGAACGCATCGGCACTGGGACTGGAGTCGCGGTCGTTCCCTCGCGGGACGACATGCGCAACAAGCCGCCATTGGAATCGGATGCTCCGCGGGACGAAGTGACGATTTACTCCGTGGCAACTCTTGTTGCTCAAAAAATGCCGCTGATCATTGGGGCGGCGCGAATTCTCCAAGAAGCGCCGATCGTGCTCGTCACTCGGCACACGACACGCGCAGCAGACCTGCCGATCCTGTCGAGAAATCGCAGCGAAGCTGTTGGTCGGCGCGCGACGTCCTTCAACACGGTCGCCAACGGCACGCTCGGCATTGTTGGCCCGCAAAATCAACCACAGATCAGGCTCAGCCGAGACGACCGTCACGTGCAGCACGCCGCGCACCATCCATGGCGTCGGAGCGGCAGATTCATTCGGCGTAAATAGAAATGGCACCGACGCGAGATCAAGACCTCACGTCGGTGCCCGATGAATGTTGGCGATTTGGCGGGGATTTCGCGTTACTTCTGGTCGGCGGGCGGTTCCGAATCAGCCGACTTTTCAGCCGGATTCGTCGGTTTGGTATCGCTTTCCGCCGGCTCGTCGGTCGCTGGTTTGTCCTCGGCCGGCTTGTCGCTGGCTGGTTGATCGGAAAGTGGCTTATCGCTCGCGCTCGCCGCCGGCGATTCTTTTTTCTTAATCAAGTCGGCGCGCTTCAAACGAAGCTTGTCGAAACTGTCGTTGGAGATCACATAGTACCAGTCGGCAAACCGATCGTTCAATTCTTTGACCTTCGCCTGACCCGACTCGATTCGCGACTCGAATGATTTCAGATCGGTGTTGTATCGCCCTTTGTCCACATCGTACTTCTTCAGAGCCTCTTGATACTCGGCCTTCGGATCTGTCTTAGGCTCGGTCTTCTTGGCCTCGTCTTTCTTGGCTTCCGGCTCCGGCTTGTCTTCCCCCGGCTTGTCTTCTCCCGGTTTGTCTTCTCCCGGTTTGTCTGCCGCCGGTTTGTCTGCCGCCGGTTTATCATTCTCGTCCTTAGAGTCCGGCTTCGGTTCGTCCTTCTTCAGATCGCTCTTCTTGGTCTGGGAGTTCTTGTCCGAATCATTTTCCTTCTTGTCGTCGCTGGAGGCCGCGACCTTGTCGTCTCCCTCCGCTCCCTGCGGTTCTTCGTCGGCCTTCTTCGAGTCAGTCGGTTTCGACTCGGGCGGCTTTTCCGGGGAAGCGTCTTTGTCCGGCTCCTTCGACTTTGCGTCCTTCTTTTTGGCGTCGGCGTCGGTCTTGTCGGCGTCGCCATCGGGTTTGTCTTCGGCGAGAGGTTCGACGCCCGGTGGCGGCGTGGGCATCTCCGGTTCAACAGGCCGCGCGCCCAGCAGTTTCTCGTCGAATTCAGCACGGACGAACAAGTAGCGACTCTTCTTCAAATCCTCGTTCTTACCTTGGGACACTTTCTTGGGGACTTCTGTTTCCTTCTCGCCTTTGTTCAGGTCACCCTTGTCGTCCTTGTCACCGATTTCGATTTCTTCTTCCGTGCCGGAGAAGACGCTGCCAAACGTGAGCCGATAGACGACGCCGTCCTTCGTTCCTGACGTCAACTCGCCTTCGCGTGAGACGATTTGTGTTTGGCCTGATTCGTCCTGACCGACGTGGAAGCCCTTCTCGCTGAGGCTGGAACGGAGAAGCATTTTGACTTGATTGAGAGTCCCGGGATCGTTGGCGAGTTCCTTCGGCAGCGAGATCTTCAGATCAGGGGTCAACACCGGCTTGCCGTCAAACAGCGCTGGCTTCGGGCGGACGCCGACCAGTCGCAGGTCATCCAATGTGCTGACCATCGTGTTGATGTCGTCGGTTTTCAGCTCCTCGGCGGTTTCATCGAGGTCGCCCAGCTTCCACGGATCGCCCCCTTTTTCGCGATTGAGTTCGACGATTTCGGTCCCTTCGAGTTCGTCGTCTTGGTTGTACTTTGGCTGGCTGGCTCGCACGCGGAGCACATCGAAACCAGCCAGCTTGAGCAGATCGGTCTCGGCCCAATCGGCGAACTTGGTCGAGATATCGAACTTCGCCCTGACCATGTAGACCTTATCTTCGTCAGCACGGCGGATGTAGCGTTTCTCGTCGTCACCCTCGACTTTCTTGCCGACGATGAGGTCGGCCAACACGAAGTCCCCTTTCTGGGACAGTGTGATGCGTTGCCCGCGGCCTTTCGTCGCGGCGTTTTCTTCGTCGAGAGGGTCGATCACGCCGTAGTGTTCGTGATCGGTTTTGCGACGAGTCTTAAAAGTCCCGCGTTTGAGACCGATGATCGACGTGGCGGCCTTGGTGAGTTGGTCTTTGCCGTCGGCTGGATAGTCGTTATGGGACGGAATCCGCCAGCCGTTGTCGTTGACGACGATGAATTTCTTCGACTTGGCCAGCGTCTCGTCATACGACACGACGCGGATCGAGGCCGCCGTCGTCGGGTCAGTGAAGTCGCGAAAAAAGTCTTGGTCGGATTCGCCGAAATCTGCGAGTTGGGCCGGCTTGGTGAACTGGTTCGACGTGTAGGCGATACCCGTCGACACGAGAGCGGCCGCGACAAACATGAGCGTGCGTTGAGTCGGATTCATGGGTCACTGTTCTCCTGCTGGGATCCTGACTTTGGTTGCGGCTCCACACGACGTCGTTTCACCGGCGTCGTTTCACCGCTTCACGAGCCGGTCCACTTCGACGTTGCGGTACTCGGAGTTGATGCGGGCCGAAAGCACGACAATTCCCAAGATGAGGGCTGGGAGCGGTGGCAGCAGAATCGACCACAAACGGATGTCATCCTCGTAGGCTCGAATCTGCTGCTGCGTTTTGACGGTGTTCCGTTCGATCTTTTGATTCTTCTCACGCTCGATGTTGGCGATTTTGACGGCCACTTGGCGCTGTAACGTCTCTTGGGTGATGAGCTTTTTCTGCTGGCGTTGGAACGGTGTCAGCGTCGTATCCTTGTCGATCTCGGCCACGATCTTGTTCAGGTTTTGCTGGGCTTCATCGATCTTTTTCTTCGCTTCACTTTCTGCGTCTCGGACTTCACTCGCTTGGTCTTTGCGGAGCTTGTCGGCAACCTGCTGAATGGCGGTGAGCGTGCGATGTTGAGACCGACGCTTGCGCAACTCGATGTACGATTTCTCGCCCGCGAGCACGTCGACGCAGTTGAGCACAAACTTCACGTTGTCGATCCGCAAACTGGGCAATTGCTGCGCAACTTCGAGATTGAAGAGTTGATTGCTGATCAGGTCGGCGTCGGCTACGAAGATGACATTCAGTCCTTTGCGGCCCTTAGAATCCTTGCCAGTGATGTGTGCCGCCAGCGTGTACGATTCTTCGGTGGGCTGCCGCGGCGGATTCGGCACGATCTCGAAACTGCTCCCTGCAAACGGATTCCCACCGGGTCTGGTGATCTCCTCCCAGGCGAGCACGCCGGACTTCAGACTGGTCCGCAGGAGCGCGTCAAAGTTCAGTTCGCTGCCTTGTCGCTGGCGAATGTTGCCGGGGAAGAAGGTCAGTACTTCTTGCAGATCTTTCGTCACGGAGCTTTTCGGACTGAACGACGTTTTGTTCCCGGTGTTGTTGCTCACGAAGACCAGTTCCGGAGGAATACTGCTGGCGAACTCTGGATGCAAATTGATCCCGGCGAAATCGAAGACCACTTCGCCGTTGTCCCAGGCAATCTCCAGCAGATTGAGCAACGATGTGGCTTTGCCACCCTCGGCCTTTTGTTCGGGCTGAGCGTTCATGCCACCCATCATTCCGCCGGGCCGCGGCTTAGGTGCTCGCGGTGCCGAACCTCCCATGCCGTCGTAGACCGGCAGCGGATCGTCGAAGATCAGAGCCGGCCGGCCGTTCTTGACGTAATCCACGAAGTTCTGCATCTGCGGCTGAGTCAGCGACGTCGGCATGACCGCCATCAGCACATCGTACTTGTCGTCCGCGATCGGCGTGTCCGGCGAGACTTCCTCGACTTT
>CAYSHJ010000604.1:0-2747 GCA_964430385.1 uncultured Planctomycetaceae bacterium | reverse complement strand
CGTTTGATGAGTTCGGCTTCGCGTGTGACGTCGTGGCCGAGCACCGTGGCTTCGCCCGCCGTCGGCCTGAGCACACCGCAGAGCATGCGAATGATCGTCGACTTGCCGCTGCCGTTCGGGCCCAGCAAGCCAAAGATGGCTCCACGCTGTACAGACAAAGACACGTCATCGACGGCGACAAGTGCTCCGAAGCGGCGGCTCAGACGCTCAAGTTGGATGACTGGCGTGGTCACAACGATCACCGGTTCCGGGAAGGTGGATGCACCGAATCATACGCCAGCAACTTGATGCCACCAGTCGTGTCATCAAACATGCTGCCTGCACTCGGTTTGCTGTTTGTGAAGCCAGAGGAATATAGTCATCGCGTTGCCGCAAGACCTGGTTGGCGTTGATCGCGAGATTCTCGAGCATGGCTGTGTCGATCGACCAGTTTCTTAGCCATCTGACCGCCAGCGGATTAATGGCCGCGGAGGACGCGGCGTCGCTGATCGCCGCGCTGCCGGAGCGCCAGCAGCCCAAGGATGGCGCAGCATTGGTTCGCGAGTTGGTCAAGCAGAAGCGGCTGACCAAGTTTCAGGCCGAGCAAATCTACGCGGGCAAAGGCTCGTCGCTGACACTGGGAAACTATGTCATCCTCGACAAGTTGGGGCAGGGCGGTATGGGGATGGTGCTGAAGGCCGAGCACAAGCGGATGAAGCGGACCGTCGCGTTGAAGGTGATGTCCGGGCCGGCCCTGAAGTCGGCAGATGCGGTCAAGCGCTTCCATCGGGAGGTTCAGGCGGTTGCGAAGCTCACGCATCCAAACATCGTCACGGCGTTCGATGCCGACGAGGCCAAGGGGACGCACTTCCTCGTCATGGAGTTCGTCGAGGGGGATGACCTGTCGCAGTTGGTCAAGACGCACGGGCCGCTGTCGGTCGAGCAAACGATCGAGTGCATCATTCAGGCGGCGCGTGGGTTGGCTCACGCGCATGCCGAGCGTGTGATTCATCGGGACATCAAGCCGGCGAACTTGCTGCTCGACAAGCATGGGACAGTGAAGATTCTGGACATGGGACTGGCTCGGCTGGAGAGCGGCTTGTCGGATGCGGCGGGAGTTGAAGGGGCCGGCCTCACTCAGTCCGGCACGATCATGGGGACGGTCGATTACATGTCCCCCGAACAAGCGGAGGACACTCGGCACGCCGACGCGCGAGCGGACATCTACAGCTTGGGCTGCTCGCTGTATTACCTGCTGACCGGGCACGTCGTGTACGGCAGCGAGACGATGATGAAGAAGCTGCTGGCGCATCGCGAATCGCCGCTGCCGTCGTTGGTCTCAGCCCAGGCGAGCGGGGGGCGTCAGCCCCCTGGTTCTTCGACTGGCAACAGCGCTGACCGCACTATGAACACACCGGGGGGCTTACGCCCCCCGCTCGCCGAACTCCAAATTGTCTTCCACAAGATGATCGCCAAGAAGCCGGGGGATCGTTACCAGTCGATGGGCGAGGTCATCGCCGATCTGGAACGCTGTCGAGCGGGGCAGTCGGTGACGGTGAATGTGGCTGCGGTCAGCGAGGAGTCTGCCAGCAGTAATGAACTGCAAAAGTTTCTGCGGCAGATCAGCGGGGAAGAGGGGAGTCAGGTCACGTCGGCGACAACGAGTCCGCTCGGCATGGGCGGGGGGCCGGTGGATGCGAATGCCGAGACGGTCTTCACGGCCAACAACGGTGGCGGGACTGATCCGCAGACGGAGATGACGCTCGCGGACGAGCGAACGCGGCGGGCAGGTGGTTTTTCGGCAATAACCACTCGCTGGCGCGTCGTGCTGGCTGCGAGCGTCGGTGTCGTGCTGCTCGGAGCTTGGTGGGTGTTTCGCCCGCCCACCGGAGCGGTGCAAATCGAAATCACCCATGCCGACATCGAAGTCCTCGTGGGCGAGACCGGCCGCACGCTGCGGGGCGAGACCAAGCAGACGCTCCACCTGCCGCTCGGCGAGCATGTGCTGCATGTGAGCAGCGGCGAGTTGACGTTCGACACGCCGGAGATCACGGTCGCGAAGGGCGAACCGCTCACGCTCACCGTCGAGCAAGTTGGCAACCGCGTGCGCGTGATGCTCGGTGACAAGTTCTTGGCCGCCCAGGAACGGCCGAGATCGAAAACCGGCGGCGGGAAAGGCGTGAAAGCGGATGGGACGGCGATGGCACCTGTGGATTTCGCGTTGCGATTTGAGGATCCGAAGAGCCAAGTCACGTTGCCTGTGTTGCCGCTGGATCGCTCAAAGCCCTTCACGCTGGAGGCATTCGTAACCCGGCGAAAACTTAGGCCCACCAGCGGGTGGCAGGGGATCATCTGGTGCCCTTACCAACTCTCTCTTTCAATCCGCCCTCAAACGAACAATTTGACTCTCTATTGGCCTAACAACAAGGATACCGACGGAGGGACCAGTACCAAGATTTTGGAAAAAGACAGACGCACGCATGTCGCGATCAATCGGCAAGTAAATCAGGTCCAACTCTTTGAGGACGGAAAACTCTCTGGCACCAAAGAACTGGTCGAATTGAGTTCTGCACCTTTCACATCATCTCCCTGGCACATCGGCGGGGGCTATCAGGGTTTCTTTGAAGGCGAGATCGAAGTCCGCATCTCGAAAGTCGCCCGCTACGGCCAGGACTTCACGCCGAAAAGCCGCTTCGAGCCTGACGCCGACACCCTCGCCCTGTACCACTTCGACGAAGGCCAGGGAGAGGTCTTGAGGGACTCCTCCG
>CAYSHJ010000603.1:0-5306 GCA_964430385.1 uncultured Planctomycetaceae bacterium | reverse complement strand
AGTGTGGAGACCATTCTTCGCGAGTCATCAACTCGCGAAACAATTCATGCGGCGAGATGTGGCCGAAGTGCAAATACGGCGACAACCCGCTGCGATTGTCGGCATCCGGATCGTTGGCTCCAGCGGCGTACTGCGGCAGGCTTTGATCCAAAAAGCTTGCCAACTTTTTCCGAGCGACCGTCGAACCGCCACGTGCTTTCACGACGCCGACCGAGTGATCGATCGGCAACCCCGCGAGTTCCGCCGCGTCGCCAGCCAGAAGCTTCGCTGATGCCTCTGGCCAGAGTGTCGTGATCTCCGTCGCCAATCTCGCCAGAGATTGGGTTTGTTCGAGTTTCCCCAATCTCTGGCGAGATTGGCGACCAGAGAATCCGGACAGTGGATCGGGCAACGGAAACTGTTCGAGGTGCTCCGGCAACTGTTTCTGCAAGAACGCTCGGAACGAGAACGCCGTCGTGAAGACTCGGTCGGTCGCACGCAGCGGCAACAGTCCATTGGAATCAACGGCCTCTAACCGCACCGGCAATCGAGCGGCGGCAGCCGAAACCATGCGTGGCAGAAAGAACGATGGGAAGTCATCCGTCACGACAACGCAAGCTCGATCCGCCAACACGGCCAACAACCCTTTGTCCGCATCAAGAGTCGGCTCGACATACGGAAAGTACAGCACGCCGGGATTCTTCAAAGCCGCGATTCGAGCAGCGCTCTCAGCCATCCCGTCGATCACGAAGCGATGAATCCGATCGCTCGCCCACTGATACCCAATTCGCAGCGGCTCGAAGATGACGAGTGGTTTTCGCAGTTCGACTGCCAGTTCGACCGCGCGTTGCAGACTGAAGTTCGACGTCGTCCGTCGGAACGCGATCATCCAATACAGCACGAAGTCGCCGTCCACTCGAATCGGCGCGTCGTTGCAGGTCTGAATGCGAATCTTCGGAACCAACTCGTCGTTCATCAGGAGTTCATTCTGCTAATGGCGGAGTTCAACACGACAGCGGCTGAAGCCCAAGCCAGCTCCATTCAGGCCGGGCCAAGGAGCCATTCGCGGCAATGCGGATCATCCTGACCGAGCGATCCCCAAGCGAGAGATCGACTCGTTCCTGTCCGAATCGAACAGTTCGCAGTTCGCCTATCGCGCTCGGCGCGGGTCTCCTGACCCCGCCGCTGAATTGGACCGACGGTCTCCATCGCTTGCAGCATTTTTCCGCAACGAGCGACGATGGCCGACAACTCGCCGATCCGGGAGACCTGCGGTCGGCAATCACGCCAAACCATCTCGTCGCGGAGCGACGATTGAATCCTCTCCGCGCGATCGGCGACCAATTTCATTCGCGCCGATGATCCCCGCCTTCAATCGTCGCTCCGCGACCAATCGTTCCTGTGTCATCGCCATCCGTGGGTTGAAACCCACGGCTACCGTCAAATGTCGCTCCGCGACGGGCGGCGTCTCAGCCGTGATTTCCTGCGCGACTGTGGGCGCAATTGAGGCCGCCAGCTGCCAATCTCAGGCGAAGCGAATCGCTCCCCGGAGACCGGCTTCGCCGACTCGTTCGATCAATTGGACCAAGGCGGCTCGTTCCAAGGCTCGGCGGGGGCGACGCACCAGGACGATCAATCCAGAGAACGGGGCTTCTCCGATCAGCGACAAAAAGTCATCCCGGTTGCAGGTCACCAAGATGTAGTCGTTGGCATTCGCATATTGGAAGACCTCGTCGTCCTTGGTTGTCGTCGGCAAGACTTGTCGCAGGCGGATGACTTGGTGGCCCAACGCCTCCAAAGCGAAGGCGGCATCTTCGGGGACGTCGTGGTCGAAGAAGAATGTCATGCTTCCGTCTGCATCTGACGTGACACGAGGACGTCAATCTCGCCGCGATGATCCTCGTAGTAGGCGAGGCATTCGTAAACTTGGGCGCGAGTCAGTGTCGGAAAGCAGTTCGCCACCACCGACTCGACCGATTCACCCGTTTGCAACAGGGCGATCACGTCATGCACACCGATTCGAGTCCCCTCGACAATGGCCTGGCCGCTGCGGATTCCAGGAACGCTGGCGATGTACCGATAACCGGACGACGGGAGAATGGTTGAAGTACTCATGGCGAACAGAATACGACGCCACGCCATTCGTGGCTAGCCGTGAAGACTCTCTGGTTCTAGTCCTTGGTCGCAGAGTCCGCCGCGGCGGACCGAAGGTCGCCGTGGGTTTCCACCCATCCGTCTCGGCGGAGCCATCCCGCCAAACCATCTCGTCGCGGAGCGACGCTGGAACCATCGCCACACCATCGGCCGCCAAATGGATCCATGTCTGGTTCTGTCTGACACGCCAGTCACTGGCGCGATGAATGTTCACTCGTCACCAACGCTTGCAACGGACAGCGGTCCGGAATTCTGCGTGGCCAATGCCAATTCTTCGCTAGCCACATCGTCGGTTCGCCACAGCGATGCGATGACCGAAGTCGCCAAGATGCCAACCACCACGCTCAAGCTCGCAACAATCGGGATCGGAGCGATGTCGACAAGCATCATCTTTGTTCCGACGAACGCGAGGATGCCCGCCAAGCCGTATTTGAGGTAACGGAATTTGTCCATCATCCCGGCCAAGGCGAAGTACAACGCTCGCAGTCCGAGTATCGCGAAGACATTTGACGTGAAGACAATGAACGGGTCGCTCGACACAGCCAGAATGGCCGGGATCGAATCAACCGCGAAGATCAGGTCCGTCGTCTCGACCATTAGCAGGACGAGCAACAGCGGCGTTGCCCAAGTCTTGCCTTCGTGCCGAATCGTGAAGCGGTCGTCATGGTAGTTCGTGGTGACTCGGACGAACCGCCGACAAAGTCGAATCAACCAATGATTCTGTGGGTCAACCGGTTTCAGATTTGGCCGCAGCATCTTTAGGCCGGTCAAAACCAGGAAGGCCCCAAAGACGTAAATCAGCCAGTGGAACCGCTCGATCAAGGCGACTCCCGCGAAGATCATGGCCGCCCGCATCACCAGTGCGCCGAAGACACCCCAAAACAGAATCTTATGTTCGCAGTGCTTCGGCACTCGGAACGCCGCGAACAGAATCGCGAAGACAAACACGTTATCCACGCTCAAAGATTTCTCGATCAGGTAGCCGGTCAAGAACTCCATGGCCGGCTTCGGGCCACCCCAAAAGTACAATCCGAGATTAAAGGCCATTGCCAATGCGATCCAAACCGCACTCCACGACAAGGCCTCGCGGAGCCTCACAACATGTGCCTTCCGATGAAACACGCCGAGATCCAGCGCCAACATCGCCAGCACAAACGCATTGAAACCCAGCCATCCCCATATCGAGATTTCCATGATTGTTCCTGGCTGCCCGCGTCATCGTGGGCGTTAATAATGAAATGATGATCGTTCAAGCTCCACTCTCAAACCAGAGTGGTCGAACTCGCGAACATGAGTCACAGCCGCTGACATTTCGGGCGCTGAAACGCAAAGCGGAAACTCAGACAAACGCTCCGTCGATTCGACTTGGTCGCGGAAATTGACGAAGTCGCCCTTTCGCATCCGATGAATCAATCCTGGATAAGCGCTGTTGTCTCTCATGGTCGTTCACGCCTCTCACGGCAACCGCGCCCGATGCTGCCTGGTTGAGTGAGCGGGTTGTCTCACTCACGTCGCCGCCGGCCGCTGAATCACCTGCACTTGAACGCAAACCGGCACGCGATACTCCGCCTGCAAGTCCTTCACCACCTCCAGAACCAATTGCAGAACGTGATACACTTCGACACGGCCCAAGACCGTGATGTCGCTCTCTGTCACGTCGATTTGTAGCCCGCGCACTCGTGAGTGCGTTCGCTGCTGAATCGTGGATTCCATCTGCTCGATCAAAGACTTTGAGCTACGCAGAGAATTCATTTCCGTCACGACGTCCAACACAAGTCACCTCCACTCTCTAATATCGCCAGCGGGTCCGAACGCGTTCGCGGAGTCCTGTTGCATTCGTCTCCACAGCTCTTCCCTGACGACGGCAATCTCGTCGGGAGCAGTGATCCCCAAACGCACTTTTCCTCTACGGACTTCCAAGACCGTGACCACGACATCGAGTCCCGGCAAGCGAATCTGCTCCCGAACCTTGCGACTGAGTACCAGCATGATCATTCCTCCTTGTGAAAAATGTTGGGACGCTCAAATCGGTCGTCACTGCGACATCGCCGAGGCTCGCTAAAGATCAGTCGCTCCGGCACCTCGCCAAACTCGCGGCGACGTTCCAACGCTCGACTCACCGATCGCGCCGCACGCTCGGCGACATTCGCCACCACGGTGACAACCGAAGGGTCAACGTCTTCGACAACCACTTCACCGCCGGGAATCAACGTGATCCGTAGACGGCACTGCTTGTCGCAGCCTCCCCGATTGCCGTTCACATCGCTGAGGCTCACGGACACACAGCGAATTCGCGACGAAAACCGACCCAGCGCGAATTGCAACCGTCGTTCAATCCATTCGCCCGCGCCTTCGGCCAACGTGACATTTCGTTTCGTCACTTCGATTAGCATGATTGCTCTCCTGTTTTGCGAGCCACATGGCTTGCAGAATCGCTTTGAAGTTCGGCGAGACGGGGAGGCTTTTACCCGCTGTGTTATGTGGGTCCGTCGGGCGAAGAACCTCGCGACACCTTCGCTGACACCTCGTCAGCGCTCGCATGTCTCTCAGGTCGGCAAACAATACGACCAGACGTGAGATTTGACTAATTGAAACTTTGTTGTAGACGCATTGATTAAATCGAAGTACTGTCCTGCGATGGACTGGCTCAACTACCACCACTTGCTTTATTTCTGGACCGTTGCACGCGAGGGAACAATCGCTCGCGCCAGCGACAAACTACACCTTGGACAATCGGCGATCAGCACGCAATTGCGGCAGTTGGAAAGCTCGCTCGGGGTGAAGCTGTTTCAGAAGTCCGGCCGCAATCTGGAACTGACCGAGACGGGCCGCATGGTCTATCGCTACGCGGATGAGATTTTTTCACTCGGCCGTGAGTTGCTCGACACCATCAAAGGCCGCCCGACGGGCAAGGCCATTCGATTCGTGGTAGGCATCGTTGATGTCGTTCCAAAACTCATCGCCAAACGACTTCTGGAACCCGCTCTTCAACTCCCCGACCCGCTCCGTTTGATCTGCTACGAAGATTCGCTGGAACGACTCCTCAGCGAACTCGCATTGCACAACATCGATCTGGTTCTGTCCGACACGCCGGTTACCGGAGCGATGAAAGTCCGAGCGTTCAACCATCTGCTGGGCGAATCAACCATTGCGGTGTTCGGCACGAAGGAACT
>CAYSHJ010000602.1:0-1597 GCA_964430385.1 uncultured Planctomycetaceae bacterium | reverse complement strand
TCAATTTCGTTTTTCCGACCGTGCGAGTCGCCATCCTTGGACCTCCCTAAATCAACACCCCTCGAAACCGAAATCCGTCGATTTCCACCAATCACCTTCTAATCCAACTGACCGCACGCGCAAAGTGCGTCGTGCGCCCGTGATCCCGCGACTTCCAGAGTTGGCCTTGATCGTCCACGCACTGGAATTCAGGGACCGGGTCGCCCACCTGCAAGGTTTGGACTTCGGCCCCGCCGCCAATGCCCGTCCAGAACACTCCGCAAAGCAGCACGGTCAGCGAGAATTGTTGCGTCTCATGTCGCATGATTCGCTCCTCTTGTAAGAACTGGCTCAGGCTTGGTGCCCTGAAAACCGCCGCTATCCAGTCCAGACGCCGTCTTCAGCCAGACAGAGCGCGCGATTTGAAAATTCTTGGAACTTCCCGGCTGAGCCTGTCGATCTGCCCGACTTGGCCCGTGTGCCGCCGACGATGGCTCATCGCAAAAGCCCGCTACACTACGCGGCCAGTTGCGTCCCACTTCTTTCGTGATTCGGGAGTTGCCACCATGCTCGCGAACCGTCGAACATTCCTGGCTGCCGGCTTGGGATCGGGCCTGCTGACGAATTTGGAGAACAAAGTGATTGCCCACGATCAGACCGCTGGCTTCGACCCGACAAACCTCACCAAGTCCGACGTGCCCACGCCGGCGTTGCTGCTCGACCTGGATTTGTTCGAGGCCAACTTGAAGACGATGGCCGAACATTGCCAGCGTGCCGGTCGCGGATTCCGACCGCACGCGAAAACGCACAAGTGTCCCGAGATCGCCAAACGGCAGATGGTGGCCGGCGCGCTCGGAATTTCCGTGGCGACGGTGCCCGAAGCCGAAGCCATGATCGCAGCCGGAATCACGGGCGTGCTGCTGACTTCGCCGATCGTCGAACCGGCAAAAATCGCGCGCATGGTGGTTCTCGTCCAAAACGGCGGACAGGTGATGCTGTCGGTCGGTCATTCGCGCGAGGCCGAATTGTTGGCTGAGGCCGCTGCGGCAGTGGGAGTCAACGTGGATGTGCTCGTGGATGTGGACATCGGCGACCGCCGCACGGGAATTCTTCCCGGACAGCCTGCCGTGGAGTTGGCTCAGTTCATTGCGAAACACAGACGCCTGCGAATTCGCGGAGTGCAGTCCTACGCCGGACACGCCTCGCACGTCGTGGGCTTCGAGGTGCGTGACAAAGTCTCGCGCGAAGTGATGGCGAAGTCGGTCGAGACGCGCGAACTGCTCAACAAAGCCGGATTCGACGCCGGCATCCTCTCCGGTGGCAGCACCGGCACCTACAACATCGACAGTACGATCCGCGGCGTCACCGAACTCCAAGTCGGCTCGTACGTTTTCATGGACATCGACTATCGCCGCATCGGCGGCAAGACGAGCGGCGAGAACTACGCCGACTTCCAGCACAGCCTGACCGTCCTCGCGACGGTCGTGAATGCCACGCACTCCGACCGCGTGTCGGTGGATGCCGGCACCAAGGCGCTGGACACGACGACCACATTCAAACCGGAGGCGAAAGACTGGCCGGGCCTGAGTTACAACCGTGGCGGCGACGAGTTCGGCAT
>CAYSHJ010000601.1:0-7313 GCA_964430385.1 uncultured Planctomycetaceae bacterium | reverse complement strand
GAGACGGTCTTCTCGATCATCCTGGCCGAATCCACGTTGCTGTGCCTTGGCGGAGGACTGTTGGGATTGCTGCTAGGTCACGGCCTGGTGATTGTTGCCAGTCCGATCATTGAAGCTCGCAGCGGTATCATCGTAAACCCGTTGGCTTTCGACCCGTGGGAGTTGGTGCTGTTTCCGATTTTGCTCGTCATCGGTTCGCTGATCGGGATTCTTCCGGGCCTGACCGCTTATCGCACGGACGTGGCCGCGGCCCTGAGCGAATAGACTTCGCGGGGGCACGTGTGGTGTGTCGTGAATGCCGCGAACGAGGCGGCGGTCACAAGTTTCCTAGCGGAAACTCTCGGTTTCTGCGACATTTCACGGGTGCGTCGAGCGGTACTCGACCAACACAACTTCGACCCGACACCGTCGCTGACCAAATTGCTGCGACCGGAACGTTGGGCTCGTGAGGAGATTACCCAGTGGATCTGATCGCAGCGTTCGATATCGGAAAACTTGCCGCCACGGCCGTGAGTTGGCTGTGGGTCGCACTGGGCTTGGGCTTGGTGATTTTTTTTCACGAGCTGGGGCACTTCGCTGTGGCGAAGTGGTGTGGCGTGTTCGTGGAACGCTTCAGCATCGGCTTCGGGCCGATCTTGTGGAGCTTCAAGAAAGGGGACACCGAGTACGCGCTCTCCGCCATTCCGTTCGGCGGCTACGTCAAGATGCTCGGACAAGACGACATTGACCCCAGTCAGCTCAGCAGCGAAGAGATTGCTCAAGACCCACGCTCGTACTCAGCCAAGCCGGTGTGGCAGCGAATGCTGATCATTTCGGCGGGCGTGATCATGAACATCATCACGGGACTAATGTTCTTTGCGTTTGCCTTTCACGGCGGAGTGGAAACACGTCCATCGCGGCTGGGGCCGATCGTGGTGGGCAAACCGGCGTGGAAAGCCGGGCTGCAAACTGGCGACTTGATCCAGGAAATCAACGGCCGCCCGGCGGCGGACTTTGGCGACATCATGCGTGGCGTGGCGTTGACGTCCGACGATGTCGAGATCAAAGGCGTCTCCCGCGATGGCAAATCGACGTTCGCTAAAACGCTCACGCCAGACAAGTCCGACACGCGACGCATGATTGGCGTGGCTCCCAGCCTGGATCTGCGGCTGACGGCGTTGGGTGCCGAGAACGGCCCCGCTGCGTTTCCGGGAACTCCAGCCGCAGCCGCAGAACAGTTTCGGTCACGTGATCGCATCGTCGAAGTGGGTGGGCAACCAGTCAACAACTTCGCCGAGCTACAAGACATCTTGATCGAACGTCGCGGCGAAGAACTGGACTTCGTTGTCGAACGCGGCCTCGCCAAACCCGGCTCAAAAGCGAATCCCGAACGCGTGTCGATCAAAGTCGCTCCGAACCGATTCCGCACGCTGGGCCTGTCGATGGACATCGAAAAGATCGTCGCCGTGCAGTTCGGGTCGCCAGCCGAGGACGTCGGTCTGCGGCCGGGAGACAAGATCACTTTCGTTGACGGTCAGGAAGTCGGCAAGACGCTCAATCCGGTCGAATTGCCAGACTATTTGCAGAGCCGGCACGGACAGTCGGTGAAGATCGGTTACACGCGCGAGGTCGGGGGCACGAAGCGGGAGTTCACGCAGGAACTGACCCCCTTGAATCGCTCGGGCTGGATTGATCGGTTCGACCTCAAAGGTTCATCGCCGTTATCGGTGCCGTCGATTGGCGTCGCGTTTCACATCACTTCAAAGGTACTTGTCGTGGAACCGGGCAGTCCCGCGGATGGCAAGATTGCTCCGGACGACAGCATCAAGTCTCTGGAACTGTTTCTGCCCGAGGGCGCTCCGGACGACGGTTACGGCGCCGCGCACATTCCTCTGAAGTTTGACGTCGGCGACAACGAAGCCAACATTTGGTCACAGGCGTTTTGGATGATGCAATTGGCCGCCTCGCGGCACGCTCGATTGACGGTCAGCCGAGGCGGCAAGACTCGCGAGGTCGAATTGGAACCGATTCGCGATCCGAAATCGTCGTGGTACTTTCCGGACCGGGGCTTCGTGTTCGAGGACGAGTCGATCGTGCAACGGGCGCAATCGTTCGGTGAGGCTCTCGGCATGGCTGCCGATCACACGCGCGGCACCGGGGTCGAGATCTATCTCACGCTACGCAGCTTGATTCGCCGTGACTTGTCGGTCAAAGAACTTCACGGACCCATCGGCATCGCCAAAGTCGCGCACCAGTTCGCGACGCAAGGACTAACACCATTGTTGTTGTTCCTGGGATTTCTCAGCGTCAACCTGGCCGTGCTGAACTTCCTGCCGATCCCGGTTCTCGACGGCGGCCACATGGTCTTCTTGTGCTGGGAAGCGGTGACTCGCAAGCGGCCTAGCGAACGAGTGTTGATTGGTGCCACATATTGCGGAATGGCCTTCGTGCTCGGTCTGATGTTGCTGGTGATTTACCTGGATTTGTTCGTCCACACGGGCGGAGCACTCAAATGACGGCGTCAGTGGTCATTGGTCCGTTGTTCGTTGCGACCAATTTCGACCATGTTGCGAGAGTTCGCGTGGCAACGGACCAATGACAACGGACAACTGATCATGTCCGGAAAGCATCGAGACGGCGGCCGCGAAGCAGTCTCTTGGCTGGCGACCATTTGCGTCGTCTTTTTGGGACTCAGTTGTTGCGGCTTTGTGATCTTGACGTTCGCCAACAATCCCCAGCAGCCGGTGCTAGTGATTTCTGGAATGTTTCTGGTGTTGGCGATTCTTTTTTGGGTGCTCCGCGAGAAGCCGAAACAGACGGTCGCCGACGAAGAGGCGAAATGGTTCGGCATCTTCACCAAGCCGAAGCAAACCTTGACTTACAAATTGACGCGTCACAAGAAGCCGAAAATCGTGCAATTCGGCACCAACCAGCCGCCGACCGCCGAACAGATTCGCGAGATCAAAGAACTGACCGACGGTATGAAGAACTGGGTGCCGCCCACCAGCGACCCCGACCCGCGTCAGGAACGGACCTAATCGGGTCACGGACGGACGTGTAAGCCTTGGCCTTGGAGCGATTCATCGGCGGATGAGCCGATTTGAAATTCGCCCGCATGGAAAAAGACCGTGAGGTTGAGTAAGCCGTCTAACAGTTCGCGCAGGAAGCTGTCGGGGACTTGGCGCAGCTCATGCAGCACAAGATCGCCGGCGATGAACTCCAGCGCGTCCGCGAGGTTCGCCGCATCGTCCGCGGTGACGCTCAGCCGATGCAGGCTGTCGTCGTACAACTCGCGCGGATATTCCGGATTCCAGCCGTTGTCTTGAGCCCAATCGAGTAGATCGACCCAGAGATCCGGGGCGATCGTGTAGCAGTCTGCAGTTCCCTGCAGGCGGATGCATGTCACAGCACACCTCCTGTTGCTGAGTGTCCCGCCTTGCGTTCGTAAACAAGAACTCGAACGCGATACGGGAATAGTCTCAAACAAGCCGGCGTGCGCCAACCGTCCCGAGTGTTGCCACTCCGGGTTGGTCGCACGAAGTCAGGCAGTACCAGGATCGTTTTTTCGCCATTCACACGTCGGCACGCCATTGATCACTAGAACGAGTTGAGCGCTTTCGTCGTCTCGACGAGTGACTTGATCGCGGGATCGATGTTGGCGCGGATCTCACCAGTCGAGCTGCTGTAAGCCCAACCGTGCGTGCCGGACCCATCGTAGTCGCCCGCCACCAAGGCACCGTTCTTCACGTTCACCTCGCGCGAGTTCTTATAGGCATTTGGCGGCAGTTGACCCAAGATGTACGGGCCGAACTGACCATTCGTGGCGTCGACAACGCCCGCCAGATCGGTCTTCTCCGTGAGTTGACTCAAAAAGCTGGCAGCGCTCGTCGTCCCTTCGGCCGGCAGCACACCGTCGTGCTGGGACTTGTAGAACTGAATTTGATGCCGCAGCATCTGCAGGTTCTGGATTGTTGAGGTCTCTTTGGCGTCTCGCGTGGACTGCGCGAATTGCGGCAGAACAGTCGCGGCGAGAATCCCCAAGATCACGACCACGATCATGACTTCGACCAACGTGAAACCGACGCGACGGGACCGATTGGAGGGACTCATATGCTGTGCTCCTGAATAGCAAGTAACCGACTTGCGAACCCTGTCTTAGGCACGCCAAACCTAGGTTAGAACTGTGGCCTGTCAAAAAACGGTACTGGGAATTCGTCGATTCCAAACGTCGCGGCATCCTGTTAGGACAGCGAAATTGATCAGAGAGACGATGCCGGTTGTGACGACAACTCAAAGTTAGAACACGGTTGGCGTTTTGTCAGGGAAAACTCGCTCGGTTGAGCATGTTCCTCAATCGCCGTAAAACAACACACCCCGAAACTGATCATGCCCTCGAATTGGAGACTTCTCATGCTGCGACGTACGCTCGGCTGCGGTGTTTCTCTCGTCGGCCTCACACTCTTGGCTGCTATTTGGTCCGCTGGTCCCGCTCAAAACGCAGACCGCGCGATCGCCGCCGACCCAGGCGCGAAGCCGCTACCACTGAATCTGCGCTTCCGCCATGAGACCGCGTCGGGCAGCGGTCGTTGGCACACACTGACCGCGCCGGCGGAATGGAATCCGAAGAGGACCGCCATCGTCATCTGCGACATGTGGGACAAGCACTGGTGCAAAATGGCGACCGAGCGTGTCGGTCAGATGGCGCCGCGCATGAACGAACTGGTGAATGCGGCTCGGCAGCGAGGCGTGTTCATTATTCACTGCCCCAGCGACACGATGGACTTTTACAAGGACACGCCGCAGAGAAAACTCGCCCAGTCCGCGCCGCAGGTTGAACCGAAATCGCCGCTGCAACCCTGGTGTCGCATTGACCTGACGAAAGAAGCTCCGCTGCCAATCGACGATTCCGACGGCGGCTGCGACAACTTGCCGCAAGACCCGAACTACAAGGCGTGGTCGCGGCAGATCGCGACCATCGACGTGGCCCCCCGCGACGCGATCACCGACAGTGCCGAGGCCTATTACCTGATGCGGCAGCGCGGTATCGAGAACGTCATCGTCATGGGCGTTCATACAAACATGTGCGTGCTCGGTCGGCCGTTCTCGATCCGGCAAATGGTCCAGCAAGGGCTGAACGTCGTCCTCTGCCGTGACCTCACCGACACGATGTATAACCCGCGCAAATCGCCATTCGTCAGCCACTTCACGGGCACGGACCTCGTCGTCGAGCACATCGAAAAATACTGGTGCCCGACGATCACCAGCGGCGATCTGCTCGACGGCAAGGAATTCCGCTTCTCCGCCGACAAACGACCGCACGTGGCACTCATCGTCTCCGAAGACGAATACGAAACAAACCAGACGTTGCCCAAGTTCGCCGAAAAGTACCTCGGCCAGAACTTTCGAGTGACCTTCGTCTTCGGCGGCGCGGACGCGACAGACAACAGCGGACAGGGGACAGCGGACAGGGGACAAGGGTCAGAGGTCGGTGATTCCGACAAAGGACAAGGTGCCAAGGACAAGGGACTGCCCGCGAATGGCGTCTTGCTCCCGATGCTGCTCTCCCAAATCAAAAATCAAAAATCGAAAATCGAAAATGACAAGAACGACCCCCCCGGCCGCGAAGTTCTCGATCATGCCGACGTCGCGCTCATGAGTTGTCGCCGCCGAACGCTCACACCGGAGCAACTCGATCGTATCAGGAAATTCGTCGCCGCTGGCAAACCGATGGTCGGCATCCGCACGGCTAGCCATCCGTTTCATCTGCGCGATACCGCTCCGCCCGAAGGCCGAGCGGACTGGAAGACCTTCGATCCGGATGTGTGGGGCGGGAACTATACGAATCATTACGGCAACGCGAAGGATGGCCCGAACACGATCGCGTCGATCGTGCCGGGCGCGGAACAGCATCCAATCCTGACCGGCTTCCCACCCGGCGATTATTCCAGCGGCGGCACGTTGTACATGACGTCGCCGCTCGCCGACGGCACGAAGCTTTTGGTGACGGGCCGTTTCGGTGACAAGCCGCACGAGCCGGTCGCGTGGACGTTCACTCGCAAAGATGGCGGCCGTTCGTTCTACACGTCGCTCGGACACAAGTCCGATTTTGCGCAGCCCGAGTTTTGTCGGCTGCTTATGAACAGTCTGCTGTGGGCCGCTGGCTTGCCGGTGCCGAAGGATTTCGAGGCCGTTAAATCGGTCGATGATTTCCAGACCAGTTGGAACAAGCTGACCGTGCCTGGCACGTGGGACGATCAATCGAAGGGAGTGCTGAGCAGCTTCGACGGCATCGCCTGGTATCGAGCCGAAGTGAAGATTCCGGTTGAATGGCAATCGAATCAAGTCACGCTGGTGACCGAGCAGATCGACAACGCTCACGAAGCGTACTTCAATGGTGCAAAGATTGGCGGCGCGGGAGCCTTTCCGCCGAACTATGCCAGCGGACTGGCGGAAACAAAGCGTCTCATCATTCCGTCCGAACACATTCGCTTCGGCGAAGCGAACGTCGTCGCCATCCGCATCTACGACCACGATGGCAAGGGAGGCTTCAAGGGAACTGCTCCGTCTGTCAGTGCCGGTGGCCAGACGATTCGCATGGAAGGGCCGTGGGATTTTCGGATCTCAAATCTCAAATCTGAGGTTTCAAATAATGAGGTCGCACTCTTCGCCGCGCGTGTCGATGATTCGAACCTCGCGAAATTGCCAGCGAACTCAGCCAACTTCAGCAAAGTACTGGCCTCCCCGCACAGCGCGCCGGTGGGCAAGGCTCCGACCGATTACACGCCAGTCCTCAATCAAGCCGATGCGTTGAAGACACTCGTGGTGCCGGACGACCTCAAAGTCGAATCTCTGCTGGCCGAACCGCTCCTCAAGCAGCCGTTGTACATGACGTGGGACGAGCGCGGTCGGCTGTGGGTCGTGCAGTACATCCAATACCCATACCCCGCTGGGCTGAAAATGCTCAGCCGCGATGCCTTCTTGAGAGCGGTCTATGACAAGGTTCCGCCGCCGCCGCCGCAGGGCGAGCCGGGACTCGACAAGATCACGATCCACGAAGACACCGACGGCGACGGCGTGTACGACAACCACAAAACGTTTCTCGAAGGATCGAACATCACGACATCATGCGCTCTTGATCGCGATGGCGTGTGGGTCATGAACCCGCCCTACCTGTTGTTCTATCCCGACAAAAATCACGACGACGTGCCCGATGGACGCCCGGAAGTTCACCTGCAAGGCTTCGGGTTGGAGGACACGCACTCCGTCGCCAACAGCCTGCGCTGGGGACCAGACGGCTGGCTGTATGCCTGCCAAGGGAGCACGACCAGCAGCGC
>CAYSHJ010000600.1:0-2473 GCA_964430385.1 uncultured Planctomycetaceae bacterium | reverse complement strand
GGGCGAGTTCGTTCAGCGGGATCGCGACCTCGACGCGCCAGCGGTCTTTCTCGGACGAGGTCGCGACGTACCACTTGGGGTTAAACGTGATGTCGGCGCCGCATGACTCGCGCGAGCAGCCGCGTTGATCGATCTCGAACGCGTAGCTCACGGCATAGTCGCGGTCGATGTCGAGAAACAACGTGATGCGATCATGGCTCGACAAGTCCATGTCGTGAGTCCGGCCTTCGCGGATCGGTTCTCGAGGCGGCAACTCGGCGTGATGCGGGATCGACGCGGCGAAGTACAAAAACTGTGCGTCGTGCGAAATCATCGCCAACGTCTGTGGAGAATTGTTCGCCTGATGGCCAGCGGGGCGCGAATTGCGGTCGTTGAAGCCTATGAGCTCGATGCCGTCATCTTCCTCGTCCGACCGTTCACGCGACTCGGTCTCGGACGACGGCCCACGAAGCCGCAGTTCACCGGACGCGATCCAACAGTCGTCGGAAAGTAATCCGTCCAGATGAGGTCGGGCACTTGTTGGCATGCTACGGACCAATTCGTTCGGCGGTTCACCCACGGATGTGACGAGCCACAACTCGCGCCGAGCCACTCGCCGCCACGGTGTCGCGACGGGTGATTCCGCAAACGGGCGAGCGATGCCTTGCGCCGGTCCTGGCAACTCGCGCTGCCGCAACAGCGCCGCGAGCGGGAACCGCACCGCCGGCTGCTCCGCCAATTCGGGCGCGAGTTTTCCCAGCCGTTGCGACAAACGAATCGCCTGTTGCTGCCAATGCTCGACCTGTTCCGATTGCCACGATTGGCCGCGGCCAATCTCCAACGGGCTGTCGCTGATGTCGACCAACGTTTTCGGTTCGATCGGTTTGTCGTTTTTGCTGTTGGACGGATTGCCAATCCGTCCCACCGCATCGCGGTTTTTTGGTTCAAGCGAACGTGTCGTCTGTTGGCGGACCGACGTGCGGCGGACTCGCTGCCACGCGATTTCGGCACTCGACCAATGTTGAATCAACTCCGCCGCCGCCGTCAGCGCGGGAGGCTCGTTCGGATAGCGGTTGATCAGTTCGACCAACGTCGCCTCGGCCAAATCCTGTTGATTGCGATCACGAAATGCCCGCACGAGTCGTGACAATTCCAGTGCCGCTTGTGCCGGCGACAACTCCCGCGCGTGGCTGCGCAGTTCCGCGATCAGCGCGGCGGATTGAGCCTCGTTGTCGAGTGCCCGCTCTGCGACGGCGGTAAAGTTTTTCTGTCGTCGAGCCAACTTTTGTTGCTGTTCCAAATCTCGCTCATCCAGTGGTAGCAACTGCCGTCGAGCCGCCGATCCCGGCGAGTGAGCGATGCCGCGCAAAAACGTTCCGCCGACCGACGTCTCGTCACGCAGCAGGCGATACGCCTGATGTCGCGACGACAACGAGGCATCGTTGCCGATCAGCCGACTCGCTGCACTGGCGGCCACATCTGACACGGTCGCTCGCAAGCGCGGCAGCAGTTCGTGCGGATCGACCGTCGCGTCGCCGGCGCTTCCGTCGGGCCGACGCTCGTAAACCTTTTTCACTTTCCAGCCCGACAAACCACACAATTCCTGCAAGCCGACAGATTGAGTCGGATCAGCCGCCGTGTCGACGGCCTGCAAGACCGCCTCGCGCCAGTGACGAACCAGTTCATCACTATCGTCGCCTCCATTGCCGAGCACGATCACATCGGGACGCCACATCCGCAGAGCGACAACCAACCGCGTTTGCAAAATCTGATCGAAGCGTCCTTCCGCTCGCTGGGACCACGCTTCCAACAACCGCTCCGGTTGACGTTCGATGTCCGGTAGTGAGATCAGCCACCGCTCGTCCGTTTCGACCGCATTCCCACCGCTCGCCAAGACGGCATCAAGCAAACGTTGCTCGACAGGCGCGACGTCTGATCCGGCCTGCCCGCTGTTTGCCGAACGTCCCTGCGCCGCACGCCGCGAAGGTTCCGAAGGGACCAACACGGACGCGACATTTCGATACCCTGCCTCGCCCGTCTGCTGAGCGATCAGTCCACAACAGGTCTCTTCCGGCCAAAGATGGAACGACATCCAAGCCGCGCGACGCTCTTGGCCTCGCACGGATTCCCACGTGTCGCCGCCGTCGATCGTACGCAGGATGCGACCAAACTCGCCGACCGCCAAGCCGACGCGATCGCTGGCAAACTTCAACGACTCGATCGGCACGGGGCTGCGCGTCGCTTGCTTCGTCCAGGTTTGACCACCATCCGGCGAATGCCAAATCATGCTGCCGGGCGATCCGGCCAACCAGACTCGCTCGCCGCGCACAGCCACGGTTCGGAAATCGGCGATGTCGCGCAGTTCGCTGGGCAACTCACCGGCCGGAACGTCCCACGTAACTCCGCCCGTTTCAGTCTTCAACACCAAGCCGCCATCGCCAACCAGCCAACCCGTGAGGTCTCGCTGCATCCGCACACCGCGAATGCGCCGCCA
>CAYSHJ010000599.1:0-1756 GCA_964430385.1 uncultured Planctomycetaceae bacterium | reverse complement strand
TCAAGTCGTGTACACGCATTCGTAGACGCAACCGATTGATATCTTATACGTTAGTTCGACTGTTTTAGATTTGGCGTTTACGGATGTTAAGCGGTGCCAGAGACTTACGCTGCTTCCAGTGGAACAGGCGAGCCAGTTCGTTGCGTTTCATTCGCACTGTTCGCTCGTGTTCGATGTTGGATTGTGAATCGCATTGGCACTCGCGGTGCAGGATTTGTGAGATGCCCTCCCGGATCTGTGGAAGCGTAATCGCGGGGGTCCATTTTTTTCCCCCGTCGCGTTTCGCTGACTAAGAACCAAGTGGCGATCAAGGAGAGCGTTTGATGATGATGCCAACCCACCCAGTTGCGGACCTCGTAGTCGCCCAGCCCGGCTTCGCTTTTGCAGCGTTGCAGGCATTCCTCAATGCGATGTTCGGCCTTGGCCACCCGCGCGAACTCCAGCAGTCCAGTCTCCGCGCTGGCATTCGAAAAGTAGTAGTCGGTTTTCACGACGCGCTGGTCGTCGCGGTCCTTATAGCGAATCGCCACCAACACTTCGTCAGGCGCTTGTTGACGCTTGTCGGTCCGCGCCGCCACGCGCCGTTTCAGGCTCTCGACAATCAGCGGCCCCTTCGCGCCGTCGCGCACGTCGAGCCTGGTCCAAGCCGTGGCGGGTTGCGCCGCCAGCCAGTCATCAACGCGCACCCAAGGTCGATTCGGAGGACGTCCCTTCCCGCTGCCGGGCGGCGGCTCCACTTCCAGATCGCGGATCAACGTGTTCGAGGGAACGGCCAGCAGGTACTGCTCGCCCCGCTGCTGCAAATCCCGGCGAAACCAGTACGGACGGCCCATTTCATCGTCGCCCGCAATCCACCGATGCGGCAGGTTCGACCCGTGCTGTTCGAGCATTTCCAAAGCCAACTTATGCCGCGTGCGATACTTTGTCCCCTTCGGCACTCCGGCCTTTTTCATCCGGGTTTTGTCCTGCGTCCATTCCTTGGGCAGGTACAATCGCGTATCCACGAGGGTGTGCTCGTGACGCGATACATAACCCAGGTAGATCGCCACCTGGCAGTTCTCGATCTTGCCCAGTCGCCCGCACCATTGCCGCGCGACGCCGACCGACGAGCGGCCCGACTTGGGAAAGGCCGAGGGATCAAACACCAGCACACCCTCGGAGTCCCCCAAGTCGCGGGCGATCTGCCCCGACAGTTCCTCCCGCAGCGGGTGATCGTCCCACTTCGACACTCCGATGAACCACTGCAACGGCATTCGTCCCTGGCCGAAGCGGTACGCAATCGACTCGGTATTCCGATGGTCCACGTCCGACATCAACCCCCGCACGAAGGTCAGCGCATGGCTGACTTGTTCCTTGCGTGCCAGGCTCGCGACGAACGGCTCCATAAACTGCTCCAATCGCGGCACTACATCCTCAAAGACCTGTGGTGCCAACTCGCATTCCGCCAGCACCGCCGCCTTGCGTGACTGAAACTCCCGTTCCTGAAACTTCGCTTCCATGCGTATACTCCTTCCGCAACTTGTGGTTCCGTCTTGAACTGCGAAAGGTGTTGATACCAAATCCGTTACGACGTGTCACTACAAATCAAACAGTCGAACTAGCGACTCGCGCGTATTGTGACGATGCATTTCAACTTGCGATTCCAAGTCGTCTCCAGGACGAAAGCTGGAGCCATGTTCCAGCCAGCCCTGGCGATCCCCCTCGCTATGGCTACTGTGGCACTGGGCACAGATTTGTGAGGCCCGCTTTGGATCCA
>CAYSHJ010000598.1:0-6943 GCA_964430385.1 uncultured Planctomycetaceae bacterium | reverse complement strand
CGTGCCCGCCGGGATACGCGAAGATCGGCGGTGTCCCGACGATTTCGCGCCGCAGGTCCGCGACCGATTCCACCGCCTCGGCCGCGGCCTCAGCCTCGCCCAATCGGTCCAGCAGCGGGTGGTTTCGCGTGTGGGCGCCCCGCGCCCCGCCATCCCGGGCCAGGGCGCGTAGTTCGTCCCAGCCCAGAACTTCATTGGTCGGCGGTGGAGCGTCCAACTCGTCGCAGACAGTCTCGACGAGAGCCATTGCCGTGACGTGCGGAACGGTCTTCAGGTGCTCCCTCAATCGGCGGGCGGCATTGGTCCGGTCGGCGGCCGTGGCCAATACGAGTCGACCGCAGGGCGTCGCCAATTCCTCGCGTCGAAGTGTCTCGCGCAGGGCTCGGTGTAGGCGGTCCCACCAAAAGGCCCGTCCCGCCCGGTCTGGAAAATCCGTCGGCACGAACAAAGCGACTGGGATGCCGTGCCGTTTGAGCACCGGCCAGGCGTACGCGGCAAAGTCGCGATACGCATCGTCGAACGTCACCAGGACTGCCCGCGGCGGCAGTGCCTGAGCCTGTTCCGCGGCGGACAGCACCTCGGCGATCGAGACCGGGCGATACTCGGTCGCCAGAAAGGCCATTTGCTCAGCGAAGGCTTGGGGGGTGGAGCTGATCATCGCCGGATCCAGATCTGGACGAGCGTCGGGATCGTCGACCCTGTGGTAAGTCAGCACGCGCAGTAGGCCAAGTCGGCGCGTGTCGATCCGCTCCAGCAGTTTCACAAAGCCGGCGAACATCGCGCTCCGCGCGGCGTAGGACGTCAATTGCTCGATGGCATAGCTCATGACTCGACCCCTCGGCGCTCTCGCCGACCGCCTGATCTTTTTTTTGATTCATCCGACTAAAGCGTACGCGGGGCAATTCCCTGGTGGATTTTGGAAGGCATGGCTCCGATGTCCAATGTTGATTTCTGCAGTTGATTTCGGATGAAATCCCAGAGCCGGGAGAAACGGAGACAGGCTCTGCTGCGAAGCAACCTGCCAAGGGATATCTCGGTCTCCGATGCGCCAAGGGCGCGTCAGGCCCTGGCAGCGACTTCTCGGCCAGAGCCATTGTTTTTGCACCCCTTGGACATCGGAGCCATGCCTTCCCAAATCCATCTTCTCAATTCCAATCATGGTTCTGAGTTGCGTCTGTGTACGCTTGAGTCGCAAGAACCTTTTTTTTTTGCCGCACGTGCGTCAAGGCGGCCCTTAACAAAACGCAACATCCCGTTCCAGAAACGGGGGCCGCCGCCTCAGCGTGAAAGGCGGCAGCCTGTTTGATGATCTCGTTGGCCGTCGTTGGCTTCAGCAAAGACGTTCTGTGGCTCTGGATCCACGTTTCTCAGAAGGGGCAGGCCTCTGTGTAATACATATTTGAACCAGGCTCCTGCTACAAACGATGAAATAATAGCGATGAGAACCAGGGTTACGAAAAATGTCTCATTAATAATGTCCAGCTCGAATGCCACGGTCGCAAGCACAATCCCTGGCCCGCCTCTTGTGCTCATGGCAACAGCCAGGTTCACACTAGATAACCAATCCTTCTTCACAAACTTTGCCGCAATCATGGTTCCTAGCATTGCAAACACCGTCGTAAATAGGAAAAACCCCAATACGAACCCACTGTCGCAATGACGCACCAAATCCAGCTTCAATCCAACAATGGCGAAATAGAGTGGTACAAAGAACGCGAGAGAGATTTCTTTAATATGCATTTTTTCCTTCTGAAATTGCCCATCCGGCATATTTCCGACGACTATCCCGGCCAGAAATGCGCCAAATACCACATTGACATCGAGAATACTGGCAACTGCGGAAAATAGGAAACAGATAAACAAAATGTATCCCGCACCAGACGACCTTAGTAAGAAATTCCACTTGGAGTGACTTATAAACTCGACAAGCCTAGGCATGATCAACAGAGAAACACCAAAAAACGTGATAGTGAGACCTACTGTATAGGTAATGTCAACAATTGAGTAAGCTTGCGTACTCACCAATCCAGTAGCGATGGCCAATGCAACCCACAGTACAATATCATGAATGGTGGCCGTCGAGAGCACGATTTTCGCAAAACGCGTATCCATGACGCCCAAATCAATAAAAATTCGTGAGAGCACAGGAATGGACGTAATGGCGGTCGCAATTGCAATTATCAATTGTAGCGCCAACATATTTTTCTTGTCTCCAAGATAGGGAGAAAAATCGTAGAGCAATGGCGCTATCCATCCCAGAATAAATGGAATCACTGTCGAACCCAGTGTCAAAGCTAAAATGTCCTTTCGATCTTCCTTGTCCAGGGATTTTTGTAGTTCAAAGCCCGAGACAAACATTAATAGGACTAACCCCATCCAGTAAATCATCGAGAGCAATTTGCCCTCTGCCTCAAAAGCCGAAAACAACCCGTGATGAAGGCTTGGCGAGTAAGCACCTAAGACTGTTGGCCCCAGCAGTGCGCCTCCTACGATTTCACCAATGACTCTTGGAAGTTTAATGCGGTGCAGCAGATATCCGAAGGTATGTGCAAAAAGTAGGAGTAGAACGATTGCAAAAAAGAATCGTGTCAATTCCAGATTGGTTAATGAAATGGAAATCGTGTTCGGCATGGCTGCCTCGGATGTGAATTGTCAAGATAACTGAAGCGAGCGTGGCCTTCGAAATACTCACGTTAAATTGGCTGGTGACACTTGCCGTCCTGGACGCGCTCGAAGAAATCCGCCAGGAGATCGCCTTCCTCCTGGCTCATAAACTTTTTCCATTTGTCGGTGCAGTCGCGGATCGCAGTCTCGCGGATGGTTCTCTCGAAGTCCGGAGACCAATCCAGCTCGCCGAAACTCAGAGTCGCGCGAAGCTGACCAAATGGATCGGCGACGAAGGCTTCGTAATCCAGCTCGAAGCAGCGGCCCGGGAACAGGGCCATGTTCTTGCGGATGTCATCGATGTCCAGTTGCGTCTTGATGGCGGCAGAGAGCAGCGGATGCCGGCCCATATCGCGCCAGATGGCGATATACTCTTCCGGCACGTCGCCCCACTCCCAGGAGTCGCCATCCACGGGCACGCTGACGTTCAGCCAGCCAGCCTGGATCCAGGAGGACACCACATCGCGCGGTTGACGTTTGAGGTAGATGAAACGCATCTCGGGGAAGACACGCTGGAAATAGGCCATTCGGGACCAGCCCGTGATCTTCGCCAAAAATCGCGTCTTGCCTTGTAGCCGCAGGATTCTGCTAATGGCGTGACGCAATGGCTCGATCGACGCCTCGGGAACATCTTCGGGAACCAGGGGACGGTCATGCCTTGTGATCCCCGGCAGGTACTGTTCCCAGAAGCGATAGGGGCTGAACGGTTTTGGAAACAGCCGATGGTCCCGGATCTTGGCCAACATGTGCAGCGGATACAGCCGTGAGAAAACCGACAGCCATGTCCAACCAGGAAAGCTTTGATTCAGCGTCGAGAGAAACCCAACGTCACGGTGCCGTGCGAGCACGCGATGAAATACCGTCGAGCCGCTCCGGCCGGTACCGACAATTAGAATGGGACGATCGATCTGGGTCATGCTGCTTCTCCGTTGCGGGAATCGCGTCACGTATTCGGTAAGCGACGGCGGACGCAGTCCTAGTGGAACACCGGACGGTTCGCGGTCAGCTCGTCGTGCAACATCTCCTGCACCACGTCACGCAGCATCCAGTCGGGCAATGGCGCGTTGTTGACCAAGGAGGACTGGATCGCGGCGTGGCTGAGCGCGCTCGGCTGTGCCGACTTGGACTCGAAATAGGTGTGCGTTTCCGGGTTGTATACGATGGCGTCAAAGAAGAGCGGCGTGATCCCGATGTCTCCCAAGGCGTCGAACAGCCGGCGCGTCTGATCGCCCTCGTGGCAGCCGTTACCCTGGCCGTGGTCGCTCTGAACAATGAAATGACTGCAGCCCATGTTCTTGTGGCAGAGCGCGAGAAAGACTGCCTCGCGAGGGCCGCAATAGCGCGGGTAGATCAAGGAGCCCCCCAGCACCACCTTGCCGGCGGGGTAGACTCCCTCCGCGAGCAAGAGCTGGTAACTCTTAACGATGGGGTCAGGCAGGAAGTCGCCCGATTGCTGTGGGCCAATGACCAAGCTGACGTAAATACCGTCCACCTGCCCGCGTTCGACGGCCCGCAACTGGGCATATTCTTGGAAGCGATCGGCGACGTGACCCGTCTGGAAGCCGGCAACCCGGCTCCAGCCCTTGTGCGTGAAAATCATGCGGGTCTGGTTGGGACTCAATTCAAGATGCCGGTGCGGCGACGCGATGCGTTCCACGAGCGTCACCTCTCCCGCCAGGCAGCGATCACCGCCGCTGACGAGCCGTGCCACGCCAGGGTGTCGCCGCGACGAAGTCCCGAACCATTGCTCCGCCAGTTCCTCCAGATCGACCGGGTAAATCTCGGTGACGTGCAGTGTGGCGTGGACTTGGCCCTGCGCGTCGGTCAATTGGATTTGATCACCGGGCGTAATATGGTCCAGCGCGGCTTGCTCAGCCTGCAGCAGGATCGGCATGGTCCAGGCCTGACCATTGAGGAGCCGGTGCGTGCGCAGCACGCTTGCCAGCTCCTGCGAGCCAAGGAAGCCAGTGAGCGGCGAATACGTGCCGTTGGCGATTTGGACGCAGTCCATGAGTGCGGTGTCGCTGACTTGCAAAGTCCGCAAGTGATTCAGGGTGCGAGGCGCCGCGGGCACGGCTTCACGGCTGACAAGAGCGCCGCCGTGCGGCTCCGCCAGTGTCGACAACGGCGACGTGGCGTATGGCGTGTGCTGCCAGCGCTGCTCGTTCTCATATTCACGAATGACTTTTCGGACCATCATGGCAGCGGCGACAGGAAACGCGCCAATAGCTGTTTCGGCCGCCAGCACCAGGCCATCGGCCCCGTCAGCGAGCGTGTTGAACACATCGTTCACCTCGGCGCGCGTGGGAGCGGCGGAAGTGACCATCGACTCCAACAGATTCGTGGCGATGTAGATCTTCTTACCCACCAGTTTGGCGTGGCGAATGATCGCCTTTTGCAAGGCCGGGAGACGCTCGATGTTCACTTGTCGCGACATGTCCCCACGGTCGATAAGTAGGGCATCCGAGTCGGCGGCGATCTCGGCGAGATTGCGGAGGCCTCCCAGGCATTCGATCTTGGAGGTCACCAGAGCGTGCGGACCGGCAAGGTCGCGGACTGCTTGGACGTCGGCCGCGCGATTCGCGAAGGAAAGCGCGACGTATCGAACTCCCATAGTCCTGCCGATCGCCAGCGCCTGGCAGTCTTTCTCCGTCAGGGCAGGCAGCTCGATGTCGCGTGCCAGCAAGGTCACAGCCTTGTTTTGGCCGATTTCACCGCCGTGTAACACCGACAGCGACACCCATTCGTCCTCAATACCAACCACTTGCGCCAGGACTTCCGCGTCGATCTTAAGCAGATCGCCGATCCGGAGTTGCGTCGCGACACAGTCGGGGTGCAGGTTGAGATCGCTGGCGTCGCCTGGCATCCGCCGATAATGCACGCGGACCAAAGCACCCTCGCGCAGCATGGCCTTACCGGCCGCCCGTTCGGTGGTCCGGACCTGAGCGCCTTCCGTGTCCAGGCAGACCGGGACCATGGTGCGGCTCTGAATGTACTCCAGGATCTCCGCCACGCGGTCCAACCGTGTGTGCGACAAATTCAACCGAAACAGGCTGACGCCCAAGTCCTCAAGCCGTCCGATCACGCGGTCGTTGAGCGAGGCGGGCCCCAACGTACACCAAATTTCTTTGCTCATGGTTTGTCAATCTCGGTTGTTAATGCAGCTTGGCGCGCAACGCACCGGATGTAGATCCCGCGTTACAAATTTCGGGGAATTCAAGAGCGGCCACTGCGTCTTCAATGACCTGCATACTTCGGACCACTTCACTCGCTCAAACTTCGAAGATTTCAATGGCGTGGTGGAAGCGTCGTCAGAAAAGCCTGATAGCCGAGGTGTTTGTGCCGTTGTTGTTCGCGCCTGGTGAAGAAGCTCAGCAAGCGCTTGCCCCTTCGCCACACTAAGCGCCGAAAAACGGCGCTGCATGCCAAACGCGTTCCACCGCATACCGCGATGGGTTGGCGTTTGATTTCGGTTCGCTCGGCTTCACGGTCATCCTGGCAATCGAGTACCAGCGAAGCCGCGCTTCGCAAGAGGACGGAGCGTGTCGGCTCGGCATCAAAATCGTTGACGAAGAGAACGGCGGCAACGATGAATCTCGGCTAGCCAGCCGCGTAGTTGTTCTTCCAGCGTCACAACCAAACCAGTTCCTTCAGGCCCAGCAGCATCACGTGGCCGTAGCCCTCGCCACCCGGCCCGAAGTTGTGCCGATGCTCCTCACCGTTGGAGACCAACACGCCGCGAGTCTCCAGGAACTTCAAGCGGCCGGTCGGGTATTGATTCGTGATGTACTCCCGGTCATCGCCGGCGCGAAGCAAGTGTGAGATGAACAACACGTCAAGCCCATCGGCTGCGGGGAAATCTCGCAAATAGCGATCCGATTCCTCGCGAGTCAACTTCTTCAGATGCAGATGTGTGTTGGCCGAACACCATCGCGCCTCACGTTGCCGGCTTTGTGAGTGATCCGAACGACGCCCGCCAGGGATCTTGTTGTCTCGGCATCGGTCAATGTCAACGTCACTCGACACGGTTGCTCGGGCGCGGACGCCACCGCGAACAACAATAGGCCGATAGCACTGGCGCACGTAAAGGCTGATTTCATGGCAAATTCTTGTCGGTCGCCGGACTCTTCGAGTCGGTTATTCGGTGATGTTGCCGAATCAATCCGAATCATCTGGAAGACATAGCCGTGGCGGCTGATCTTCGTTTTCGGCCGGCCGGTCGCCCTTCGCTCCCACGTGCGTGTCGTTTTGGATGGTGGTCTCAAATTGAGTCCGCAAC
>CAYSHJ010000597.1:0-3772 GCA_964430385.1 uncultured Planctomycetaceae bacterium | reverse complement strand
GCTCGCTCGTTGACCGGCAGAACATCTTTCAAGACGCCAGTCAGAATCCCCTTGATTGCGTCGGCAAAGTCACGCGACTGCTTGGTGATCCTCGCCCGTGTCTTGATCTTGTCCGGGATGGCCACGGTCTTGGTTTTCGGCGTCGATCGCGAAACTTGGTCATCGACAACAGCACGCATGGCTTCATCAGGATTCACGTCCACGAGCTTTTCGCGAATCCGCTCATCCAGCGTCTTTTCCCGACCAGTATTGTGTTCGCGGAGAATGGCTAGCGACTCGTCCGACGTGTGCTCGCAGCGGCGCAGGTCAAGCACCTTCATCGGCACGGTTCGATATCCAGCTTCCGGACTGGCTGCCCATCGCTCGTGACCGCTGACGATGAAGCCGTCGCGCGAGACGAGCAACGGCGCTTGAACGCCCTTGGTATTGCGAATGCTCCGAATCAACCGCCTGCGATCCGAATGTTTGGCAGTCCGCTCACGATAGAGCAGGCTGTTTTCCGGCGACGGCATTAGATCGTCGATGGATACCGTTTGCGGGCCAAGTTCAAAGACATCCTCTTGCCGAAAACCGGCACGCCCGTTCTCTCGGTGCCGTGAGGTTCGACGCGGGCGTTTGACGGGACGGACTGTTGTCGTTGGCGTCATGCTCGCACCGCCTTCCCAGCGGCGCGAACCGGCTTGCAGCCGGCGGTAATCCATGCCTCGATTTCGTCCAAGTCCCAACGGCGAAGAGCACCGATCTTGAAACCCCACGGCATCCGGCCAGAGTCGGCGTAGCGCAGGATCGTGCGGCTATCCATGCTCGTGATGCTCTCAACATCCTTGACCGATCCAAGACGTTTCTTTGTCTTCGGTGGTTCGCCATGCACACCAGCCACAGCATTTTCGACCATCGTTCAATTCTCCGGGTTTGTGTCCGCGACGGCGGACCTACTCGTTCGGCCGCCTTGTCGCGTGAAGACACAGACCACGAAATTGATCGCTTTTCGGAAAATTGCGTTTTGACAGAACTCGACAGCAAAACAGCGGTTATGCCAGGAACCGACCACAAAATTGATTTCTGAAAAAATCAATTTCTTGCTTCGGAAGTCAATTTGTGGTCAACTTTGCTTGTTTCGTTTGTTTCGACTGATGCACTTGCTTCGATTATTCGATGAAAGAACCAAGTGCCAGTGTTGGCACAGTTCAGGACGGAGAGACAGCCATGATTGCGACCAGAAAAAAACGCCCGACACAGCGGACGGCCAAACGATCAGCCCGGAAGCCGGCAGCGACGACGGAGCACGAATCACGCATCGGTGATTTACTCACCCAAGGGTTCACAACGTCGATTCCGACCGAGCAAGAAACTCAACTCGCCACTGAGTCCAGCCGCCGACTGGCCACAATCCTCGGCAAGAAGCCCAAGAAGGTCTTGCCGATTCAAATTCGGTCTGATGGTGGAGCCGGTGAAACTGTTGAGATTCCCCTATCTGCGTTCCGTTTGCTGGCTGACATCCTGACTCAAATGGCGAAGGGCAACGCGGTCTCGCTCATTCCGATTCATGCGGAGTTGTCCACACAGCAAGCGGCCGATTTGCTCAACGTCTCTCGTCCGTTCTTGGTTGACCTGTTGGAGCAACGCAAGATTCCGTTTCGCAAAGTGGGATCGCACCGGCGCGTTCTCTTTCAGGATTTGATGGCCTACAAACGCGACATCGACGGCAAGCGGCTCAAGGTGTTGGATGAATTGGCGGCGCTGAATCAAGAACTTGGCTTGGGTTATTGATCGTGAGCAACTTTGCGGCCCTCTTCGATGCGTGTGTGTTGTACTCCGCGCCGTTGAGTGACTTCGTAATGCAGTTGGTCCAGACCGGTTTGTTCCGCGCGAAGTGGACTGAACAAATCCATCAGGAATGGATCGACAACCTTCTTGAAAACCGTCCTGATCTTTCACGCTCGAAACTGGAACGGAGGCGTGACTTGATGAACAAGTACGCCGAGGGCAGTCTCGTCACCAATTACGAAGACTTGATTCCGACTCTTCAGCTTCCTGACCCGGATGATCGTCACGTTCTCGCCGCCGCGATTCGTGGACGAGCCGACGTGATCGTGACCAACAACCTCAAGCATTTTCCACGCGACACGATGGCCAAGTTTGGAATCGAAGCTCAACATCCCGACAAATTCATCAACCACTTGCTGGACCTCGCTCCCACCGCCGTTTGCACAGCAGCCAAGCGACAGCGTGAAAGCCTCCAGAATCCACCCAAGACCGTGGACGATTACTTGGGGACTCTTGAAGCCGCTGGCTTGGCGCAGACGGTTGCCGGCCTCAAACAGTTCGCCTCACTGATTTGACGACGCTCGGCCCCCGATTCGAGACCAGGTCGAGAGAACTGCCTCAGAGTTCATCGCGCTTCCATACGCTGCGCCCTTCTCGACCTTTGCGGTCCTCTTTGCGTTTGTCGTTGAGCGCGGATCGTCCCCGCGACAACTGTGTCTTGAACGTGTCAAAGTTGTCGGGCACTTCGTAGTCGGCCAACCAGTTCGCGTTTGCCGTATCACGGTCGTTTGGATCGAAGCCGTATTCTCGCCAGTAATCCCACACGTCATTCGCGTACAGCTTCTCGTTGGGTTTTTTTAATTTCCGCGTATTTGGCAGCGTAGTACGCCTTCAGCTCACACGGTTGCGGATTCGCGAAGTTCGCGCTCTTGTCATCACCCGCCGCCTCGGCCGTCGGTTGCTGAGACTTCGTTCTGGAATCCCTTGCCGAAACAATCTGTGATTGAACAACGAGCGTTCGCGACGAATGAAGCTCCCATTTCTGCCGAAGCCGGGCAATGACATCTATCAGCAGGTCGCCCTTCTCGTCTTTCAGTTCGGGATCAAACTTGGCTTCGATGCGTGCCAGTACGAACGCAAGGGCATCATGTAACCGTGAGGCTTCAATTTGCTTGGGTTCGCGGCCCTTGGTCAGTTTGCTTCCCAGAATTGCAACGTTCGCTGGATAGTAGGATTCGTCGGGACGACATTCAAAAAGATCAGTGCGCCCGATGGGACGCTTCTGGTACTGGGAATCGTGTATCTGAGCTAATATCGCGAATTGTTCTGACCGCGTGAACTCTTTGAACGGCGTTTGCGCGAGGCGGCTCAGCAAATTACCTTCCAGAGCTTCGCGTTTCTCGACCTTTCTCGCCAATTCTGGTGGGACTTGGACAAGACGACTGTTCGCACCGGCGCGCACACGGCGAACCGGCCAATCGGGTGGAGTCTTCGATTTCTTTTTCTTTCGTTGCAACCACCGCTCCAAGGCTTCTTCAGCCTTTGCCTTATTCGCTTGAATCAACGACTTCTTCCGACGCCAACGTCCGATGTGCCCCTTGAAACACTCTCTGACTTCCGCGAAGCGAATCAATTTTTGAACGGTGTCCGCATACTCCGCAAAAGACGACATGACGCTACCCTCTTACGACGGGCCAGGACCGGGGAGCTACGGAAGGTAGAACGTCGCCACCACAGCGGCCCCGCTTCGGCCACGCGCGCCCGTCGGCGCACGTGGCAACCCGTGGCCGAATTGTCCGCAACGGGCCGCGTCGTGCAAGACAAATTCGGCTGTCAGCAGCGTTCCGACGAGCGAGTCATTGCCTGCGGCGTCGATCGTCCGGCAAGGCGCCCGCGACGATACCGCGGAGAGCGCCAGCGGGCCAATCAAATCGCCGTCTTGATTTCGCCAGCAGCGGAACTGAAGTCGACCACGGCATCGCTGGCGGATTGGAAGAACCAGTCG
>CAYSHJ010000596.1:0-3421 GCA_964430385.1 uncultured Planctomycetaceae bacterium | reverse complement strand
GCCGTCTTCGCGAAGATTCAATCCAGCGGCATCGACGAGCTCTGGCAAAGCGACGACGTCATTTCGAGTCAGTACATGACGTGCCTCGTCCATGACGGACTGTTTTATGGCATTCACGGGCAAGAGCGAGTCGATGATCCCGAGCTTCGCTGCTTCGATCCGCGCACCCACAAAGTCTTGTGGTCGAAGCCGAGTTTTGGATTCGGCTCAATGCTGCAAGCGGACGGCAAGTTCTTGATGCTAACGACCGCCGGAGAGTTGATTCTCTGGAAGCCCGATAGGAAGCGGTTTCAAGAGCTGACTCGCGCCCGCCTGTTTCGTGGGGCGACTCGCGCCTTGCCAGCCCTGTCACAAGGACAGCTTTTTACACGAGATTCGAAGACGTTGAAATGTATCTCCGTGAAATGACGAACATGTGAAATAACGAAATTTCTTGGGAATAACTCACCGAGTCCGTGACTCTTGTCACGTGCGATGCCATGGACCAACAGCAGCGTCGACAACGTGTGGCCGAGCTGATCCAGCAGCATTATGAGTTGCTGTATCGCATCTCGTTTCGTTTGACGGGATCAGCGGCCGACGCGGAAGACCTGACGCAGCAGACGTTCCTGACAGCTCAACAAAAGCTGCATCAGCTGCGCGAGGCCGACAGTGCGAAAGCTTGGCTGCTGACGATCCTGCGGCATCACTTTTTCCGAGCACGCAGCCGCGCGAGTTTCCAGTCGGTCTCGTTAGGTTCCGTGCCCGAACCCAGCCAGTCGCCCGAAGAGTCTGCCTCACTCCAAGCCGACGAACTGCAACAGGCCTTGAACGAACTCCCCGAAGAGTTCCGCTTCCCACTCGTCCTGTTTTATTTCCACGCATTAAGTTACCAAGAAATCGCCGCGGAACTGTCGCTTCCGATTGGAACTGTGATGAGCCGTCTGTCGCGCGGCAAGCGGCATCTACGGAAAAGACTCCTGGGCGACGATGATTCCCAGCTTCCACCGCAACCGGCGCTGGCCGGCCAACTGCCATGACTGACTTTCATCACGAATCCCTGGACTGCGTCACCGCGCTCGAGCGGCTTGAATCCGTCTGGCCGGAGGATTTGAGCGACGCATCGCTCGACGCCGAATTGGCGCCGGCTTGGGAACACGTGCAAGCCTGCTCAATCTGCTGGAGCACGCTTCGGCAGCGCCGCGAAAGCGATCAAAAGCTGGCTGATGCCATGCAATCTGTGCCAGTGCCTGTGGGCTCGCAACAGCGATTGCTGGTGCAGTTGCCATCGGCAACGACGGACGGCTGGCACGCCCAGAACGAAGGGCTGAGCGTGAGATTGGAAACTATTTCGGAAAGTGGTCCGCGCCATGCCCTTCGCGATGGTCAGGACGTGCCATGCAAAACGAGTGCCATGACGCTCCGTCAACGAGCGTGGATGCTCTCCGCTGCGGCGACGCTTTTGATTGGCATTGCGAGCGGTTCGTGGCTGTGGTTTGCCTCGCAGCCTTCACAAGTCTCGATTCAGATGATTTGCGAACAAACGCCACTCGAGGCCGGTGACTTGCCGGTCGCGAGCGATCCGTCTGCTCTGCCGCAGAGATGGTCGCGAGTCAAAGGCCTTCACATCGTCGATAAACCACGGCTGTTCACGCCGTTGAATTTCAAAGCGATCACCACGTGGATTCCGTTCGAGGTCCGTTTGCCGAAGCAGCCGGTCATTCGAGGCGTGCTGGTGGCGGCGCCGCGTGGCAACATCGTTGATCCGCCCGCGGAGTTGATCGTGGGGGCGACTCGATTGGGCTATGTGCACCGCGACGGGCATCCCGTCGCCGTAGCAGGCTGGTCGGAACGAAGCGTCGTCTATGTCTGCTTCGTTCGCGGCAAAGCGGCATCGCTCGAATGGCTGCTTCTACAATTGGAACCGCTATCGGCGTGAGCGAGACGACTTATTGAATGTTCGGTGGCGCTACCAGTCGGTGTGCGGCGAACAAACTTTCCGAGCCAGCTCAGAGCACCGACTTCACCTTTTCGAGGAACTCGTTATTCGACGAGAAGCGTTCGAGCGTGCGGGTGAGTTGCTCCATTGCCTCGACGGGGCTGAGCGAGATCAGGCTGCGACGCAGCATCACGATGCTGTCGAATTGGCTGGGATCGTACAGCTTTTCCTCGTGCCGCGTGCCGGACTTGGTGATGTCGATCGCCGGCCAAATGCGGCGGTCGGCGAGGTCGCGGCTGAGCACCAATTCCATGTTGCCCGTACCCTTGAATTCTTGAAAGATCGATTCATCCGCTCGGCTGCCGGTGTCGATCAGCGCGGTGGCCACGATGGTCAGCGAACCTCCTTCGTCGAACTGCCGCGCCGTGCCGAACATCTTTTTGGGAATGTCGAGCGCCCGAACGTCGAGTCCGCCGGTCGCCGTGCGGCCGGTGTTGGTCCACTTGTTGAAGGCCCGCGCCGTACGCGTGATGCTGTCCAGAAGAATGAAGACATCCTTGCCTTCTTCCGCCAGTCGTCTGCCACGCTCGATGATCAACTGACTGATGCGCACGTGGCTTTCGACGTCGCGGTCCATCGAAGAGGCGATGACTTCGCCATGTACGTGCCTTCGCATTTCGGTGACTTCTTCCGGACGTTCGTCGATGAGCAGCACCATCAGGTGCATGTCGGGATGATTCTTGCTGACAGCGTCAGCGATCTCTTGTAGCAATATTGTTTTTCCCGTTCGTGGCGGCGCGACGATGAGTGCTCGTTGCCCTCTGCCAACAGGTGTCAGCAGATCCATCACGCGCATTGTGATCGGCCGCGCGGTCGTCTCCAGCTTGATGCGTGTGTGCGGCGTAATGGCGGTTAGGTCGTCGAACTTCTTGACCTTTTGATAGTCCTCAGCCGTCATGCCGTCGATCGTTTCGACCGTCTTGAGCCGCGGCCCTTGTCCGCGAGCACCGGAACCAACCTCGCCGCGCACCAACACGCCTTCGCGCAGACCGGCTTTTTCGATCAGCGAGCTGGAAACAAACGGGTCGGATTCCTGGGAGCTGTAATTCTTCTTCGGGTCGCGCAGGAAGCCGTATCCCTTCGGATGCAGTTCCAGCACGCCTTCGAGTGTGCTGGTTTGTTCGTTCGGAACAATCTCGTCGTTTCGAGGACGTTGCACCCGTTGACGGTACTGGTCTCCCTGCTGGCCGTAATCGCGTTGGCCACCGTATTGCCGTGGTGGTGGCCCGCCACCAAATTGCCGTGGCGGTGGGCCACCGCCGAATTGGCGTTGCTGGCCAAAGTCGCGTTGCTGACCATAGGTGCGTTGTCGGCCATACTGCGGTGGCGGTGAATTGTTCATGTCGCCATTTCGATCACCCCCGCGGCGACGACGCCGACGGCGGCGGCGAAAGGAATGGTCTCCGTCGGCGGTCCCACCTTCGCGTGGTCCACCGTCGCGGA
>CAYSHJ010000595.1:0-10291 GCA_964430385.1 uncultured Planctomycetaceae bacterium | reverse complement strand
AAAGAACGACTTGATTTCAGTTGCGCGATTTTCGACCCGCAGGGCAACTTGGTTGTTAATGCTCCACACATCCCGGTGCATCTGGGAGCGATGGGCGAGACGGTCAAACGGATCATCGCGGACAATGTGGAACTACAAGTCAGCAGAAGGCAGAAGGCAGAAGGCAGTGTTCCGGGTGATTCTATTACCGACTGCCGACCGCCGACTGCCTACTCCGCCTCGGTCTTCGTCACCAACGATCCTTATCGGGGCGGATCGCATTTGCCGGACGTCACGGTCGTCACGCCGGTCCACGAGGCGGCGACGGGCGAGTTAATCTTCTTCACGGCCAGTCGCGCGCATCACGCGGAGATCGGCGGTATCCTGCCCGGCAGCATGCCGCCGTTCTCAAAAAACCTCGGCGAAGAGGGAATCTTGATCCGCAACTTCAAACTCGTCGACCAAGGTCACTCGCGCGAAGACGAGCTGGGACAGTTGCTGCTCAGTGGCCCGCATCCGACGCGCGCGGTGAACGACAACCTAGCCGACATCCGCGCGCAGGTCGCGGCCAATCAAATCGGAGTCCGATTACTGCGCGAATTAGTCGACCGAAACTCGCTCACCGTGGTGCAAGCCTATATGCGGCATATTCAAGTTGCCGCCGCGACGAAGATGCGTCGGGCTTTGGCCGCCATCCCCGATGGGCGTTACGAACGCGTCGATCATCTCGACGACGGTTCGCCGATTCAGGCCGCGATCGCGATTCATGGCGACTCGGCAACCGTGGACTTCACCGGCACGGGGCCGGTGTTGTCGAGCAACCTCAATGCGAATCGGGCGATCGTCTCGGCAGCCGTGATGTATGTGTTCCGTTGCCTGATCAACGAAGATATTCCGCTCAACGGCGGCGTGCTCGAACCGATCACGATCATCCTGCCCGAATGTCTCTTGAACCCGCCGGAACATCCCCATCCGTCGGGGTGCGCGGCCGTGGTCGGCGGCAACGTCGAGACGTCGCAGCGAGTCGTCGACACGCTGCTCGGCGCGCTAGGCGTCGCGGCGGCGAGCCAAGGGACGATGAACAACCTCACGTTCGGCGACGCGACATTCGGATATTACGAAACAATCTGCGGCGGCTCCGGCGCGACGCCGCAAGCCGACGGAGCCGACGCCGTCCACACGCACATGACCAACACACGGCTGACCGACGTCGAAGTCATCGAACGGCGATATCCCGTCCGCGTGCAGGAGTTCTCGATTCGTCACGGCACCGGCGGGGCAGGGGGGCATCGCGGCGGTGATGGCATCGTGCGCCGCATCGAGTTCCTGAAACCGCTCAATGTCTCACTGCTGACCGAGCGTCGCGGGCCGTTCGCACCGTTCGGTCTTGAAGGCGGTCAGCCCGGAGCACTCGGCCGCAACACGCTGCTCAAGTTGGGAAGCGCAGAATCAATCGACCTCGGCGGCAAAGCCCAACTCCAAGTCCAACCCGGCGACGTGCTGACCATCGAAACGCCCGGCGGCGGGGGTTTCGGTTGACTCACTTCCGCGTCAACCGCTCGGCGTAGCCCGCAGCTTGGAAAGATTTTGCCGCGCGGTCGAACGCCGCGTCCTTGGCATTGATCAGCGTGACCTGACGCGGCGCGAGCAGGCCCAGAGCGTCCGGAACGTCCAGCACTTTCATCACGCCCAAAAAGTGCGGGCCGTCGCGATGACTGCTCGGTGGATCGACGAGTATGACTTCGGCGATGCAATTCTCGAAGAGCCCGGCATACGCACCGAGTACTCCCGCTTGGCCTTTGCCGACGACACCGACAGACAACTCATTGCCTTCGGCTTCATGCAGCCAGCGCGCGGTTGCTTGCACGTCCCACACTCGACCGGTATCGACCGTGCGGCCGAGCAACGCATGCGCACGCTCGACATAGTTCGGCGGGTTCTTGCGAGTCCACGCCGAAAACTCTCCACCGCCGCGCGGGCTGAGCACCGTCACCGGTTGACCTTCCGGAAACACTCCCTTCGTCCACGCCGGCAACTTACCTTCCGGTTCATCGGCATTGAGCACGACCAACCACAACCGTTTTGGCTCAGTCTTGTCCTGGCTAGCGGGGGGCGTCAGCCCCCCGGTTCGCTGCGAGACATCTCGCCCGGTTTTCGAGTTGGCTGCTCCATCGACCGGGGGGCTGACGCCCCCCGCTCGCCCAACGCGCGCGGCCAAGACGGACACTTCGGCGTCGGTCCGCAGAATCACTCGTCCATCGGGACGTTCTTCGCGGACCTCAGCAGCCGGGCTTTCATCCGGCCACTCGCGAAATACGCGGTTCAATAAGTCGCCGCGCAGACGTTTCGACCACGCGGAGTATTCGTCTTTGTTCCTCGGAGTCGTCGGCGTTGCGAGTTCCACGAACGACTCGTCGATCTTGGCATTGAGACTGTCTTTCGGCAGATCGGTGTCTTCGGGGAAGACGCGAAGCTGCTTGCCCTCGAACGGCGGCAGCGGTGGTTCGGCAACTTCGGAGTCGTCTCCCTTGAGATGCTTGCTGATCCAGCGATAGGCCATCAGCCGCAGCTCGACGTTGTCGGCATGTCCGCCGGGAGTGACGCCGATGTCGAACAGCTCGCCCGGCTTCTTCTCATACCAGTTGTAAAGCTTCGCCAGCCGAGCTCGAATGCGTTCATTGCCGGGCATCGGGAAGATCGTGTCGTAGCCGGAGTTCTCAAACAGCATCGGCCGCGGAGCCACCAGCGCCGCGATGGTCGTCCACTCCCAACGATAGGCGTTGAAGAGGAACATGCAGTCGCAGTGGCCGTTGACGACCTTGTCGGTCACGTAGCTTTGCAGATCGCTCATGCCGCTGACCGGCACGCAAACTTTGACTCGCTCGTCCGCCGCCGAGATCCAGAATGTCGCCGCGCCGCCACCGCTGATCCCCGTCACTGCGATCTTTTCGGGATCAACCTCCGGCCGCGTTTCCAGGTAGTCAATCGCGCGCACGCCGTTCCAACATTCAACCCCGGCTGACGTGTAACCATACGAATGCCACCACCAACGGTCGCGGTTGTACGTCCCGTGATGAATTCCGGCGACTTCGCCGAGCTGCAACGTGTCGATGATCAAGCAGACGTACCCGTGCGTCGCGAACCACATCCCATGCTGCTGAAACGCCGTTTTGTTCCCATCACGCCCCTTGCCCGAATGCCCGCAGACGTACAGGACGGCGGGCAGGCGATCAGGCTTCTGGCTAGCGGGCGGCGTCAGCTCCCCGGTTGCCACGATCGCTGACTTCGCCGCCGTCACGCCCTCCGAAGAACCGGGGGACTCACGTCCCCCGCTAGCCTGGGAGTTACTTTTCTTCGGCAGGTACAAATTTCCGGTGACATACAACCCCGGCTTCGATTGGAAATGCACCTTCTCGACAGTGAAGTTGTCTCTTTCGAGCGTCCCCGTGACCTGCGCGTTGAGCGGCGTCTTCTCCGGCACCGGCCACAGTCCGAGCATGTCGAAATACTGCCGCTTCAACTCCTCGCGCCGAGCCTCCCACTGCTCTCGCGACTCCGCCCCCGCGAGGACATTCTGACTGAGCCAATTGGTCTCGCCGAGGAGCAGCGTTTCGATGGCCTCATCGCCGGAACGCTGTTGCGCTATTAACATCGTGTCACACCCAAGAAAGACCACCAGAAACCAGAGAGCGATGCGATCAGGGTGACGGTGCATGACAGACCTCGAAGTGCGTTCTGAGAATCAAATCGTCGCGTTGACCTCGTACACGATGCCAGAATTCCGTTCATCGGCGAGGCACAGTATCCCTTTCAAGGGAGCCCTTCGATAGGCTGCTGCCGTTTTGCTTGCAGCCAGGAGACGATCGGATGAGTCAGCCCGAAATGATCGTTTCATCGGCGATTTCAAATGCGGACCTCTTCAACCTTCGATCGCAGGTGAATGGTCTTCTTTTGCAGATTGTGCTCGGTGGTGAGGTAACGCACCGTACCGCTGCGGGAGCGCATGAGGACGGAGCGGGTCACGGCGGTCGAACCGTGAACCTCGACACCTTCGAGCAGCGGGCTGTCGCTGATGCCCGTCGCCACAAACAGGATGTCCTGCCCGCGTGCGAGATCTCGCGAGCGATACACGGTGTCGAGCCGATCGCCCCAACCGACCTCGATGAGCGACCGGCGTTCGGCGTCGTCCCGAGGCCAAATCTGCGCCTGCATCCCGCCCCCCAGACATCGCAATGCGGCAGCGGCGAGCACGCCTTCCGGAGCACCGCCCATCCCGACATACAAATCCACGTTCGAGTGCCGCAGCGCCGGAGCCAGCGCCGCGGAAATGTCGCCGTCGGCAATCATTCGTAGCGACGCGCCGAGTCGCCGAACCTCGTCGATGAACGTCTGATTGCGTGGCCGATCAAGGACCATGACGACCACGTCGCGTGCCTTCTTGCCCAGAATCTTCGCGGTGATGTGAATCACTTCGGATAGCGGAGCGTTAACGCTGATCGGGAGCGCCGGGTCGGCGATCCATGCTTCGCGGACTTCGGGCGGATACGCCAGCTTCTTGAGGTAGAACGCGGGGATATCCTGCAGCCCTGGATGACCGTCGGCGTCGGGTATGGCGGCGGCAATGCAACTGATCGAATTGGGCATCCCCTTGCTGCAATTGGTGGTGCCATCCACCGGGTCGAGAGCAATGTGAAACAACGGCGAGCCCTCGCGCCACATCCCCAATCGTTCGCCTTTAAAGATACCCGGAGCTTCGTCTTTGATCCCCTCGCCGATGACCACTTCGCCGCACATGTCCGTGATGTCGAACATGCCACGAATGGCATCGCAGGCCGCCGCGTCCGCGGCTTCCTTGTCGCCCTTGCCAACCCACTGCATGCAATTGAGCGCGGCGATCTCCGTCGCACGCAGAAAGTCGAATTCCACCAGCCGTTGAATATCGGATGTCATGACTTTTTCCAATTTACGTTTGGTTAGAGGTCGTTAGGTTCCATCGTCTCGATGGAGTGACAGTTGGTCAGGTGCTGCCGGTTTCACGGACATCCCGGACTCCTTTCTGTAACCTCCAGATTAAGGAGTTGAACCGTCCGTGAAACTGGCAGCACCTCAGAGCATCTGGCAGACGAGTTGTTGGCAGTCGAATGAACGGACCTGAGAATTCCTTGGCCGAACATTCTTCTGACATCGCTTGTGGTCGGGGTTGCGCATGATACTGTTCGGTGGGCTCGACAAACTCACCCGGCAAACTCAATCGGGCCGTTGCTGTGCGAACCGGTGGGGGAAACCTTTCCGAGGTTGAGAGTATGATGGCGACAATGAGTTACGATTTCGATGTGGTGGTGATCGGAGCCGGACACGCCGGCTGCGAGGCGGCGTTGGCGGCGGCTCGGATCGGCGCGAAGACGGCGTTGCTGACGATGAACTGCGACATGGTCGCGGCTATGAGCTGCAACCCGGCGATTGGCGGAGTCGCCAAAGGACAAATCGTCCGTGAGATCGACGCCCTCGGCGGCGAGATGGGCCGCGTCATCGATGAGACTGGCATCCAGTTCCGCATGCTCAATCGAGCCAAAGGCCCGGCAATGCACAGCCCGCGGGCGCAAGCAGACAAGAAGGCGTATCAGTTTGCCATGAAATGGCGGATCGAGCAGCAAGAGAACTTGACGCTGCGGCAAGAAACGGTTGAGCGGCTGGAATATGAAACTCGAAATCCGAAATCCGAAGTCCGAATTGAAAGGGCAGACCTCTCGACTCGCGACACTCACCTTTCGACATTTCGCATCATCGGCGTTCATGTGCGCGGCGGAGCGATCTATCACGCAAAGGCGGTCGTCATCACGACGGGCACGTTCCTGCAAGCAATCATGCATACCGGCGAGGCGAAGGCGGCCGGCGGCAGAGCAGGGGAGGGGACAACTTCCGGGCTGTCGCAGACGCTGAGCGAATTGGGTTTTGAACTGACGCGATTCAAGACGGGAACGCCGTGTCGACTCAACGGGCGGACGATCAACTTCTCCACGCTGGAGGTACAGCCGGGCGACGACGATCCGCAGCCGTTTTCGTTTCTGACGGACGCGATCACTCAACCACAGATGGTCTGCCATCTGACGGAGACAAACGACAAAGTGCATGAACTGATCCGAGCTAACTTGCATCGAGCGCCAATGTATTCCGGTCAGATTCAGTCAACCGGGCCTCGCTATTGCCCCAGCATCGAAGACAAGGTCGTCCGTTTCGCCGACAAGGCCTCTCACCAAATCTTCCTGGAACCCGAAGGCCGCTGCACCTGCGAGTATTACTGCAACGGTATCTCGACCAGCCTGCCGCGGGATGTTCAGGAAGAATTGATTCACTCGATCCAAGGTCTTGAACAGGCCGAGATCATGCGGTACGGCTACGCCGTCGAGTACGACTTTGCTCCGCCGACACAATTGCATTCGACCCTGGAAACCAAACGAATTGAGGGCCTGTACTTTGCGGGACAGATTAACGGCACCACCGGCTACGAAGAAGCTGCCGGACAAGGCCTGATCGCCGGCATCAACGCCGCTCTCAAGATCGCTGGCGAACCGCCGCTGATCCTCGACCGCAGCCAAGCGTATCTCGGCGTTATGATCGACGACCTCGTGACAAAAGGCGTTGACGAGCCGTACCGAATGTTTACTTCACGAGCTGAGTATCGTTTACTGCTGCGTCACGACAACTCCGACCGACGCTTAACGCCAATCGGGCGACGTATCGGGCTGGTGTCTGCAGAACGCTGGCGAAGGTACGAAACGCACGAAGCCGCCATCGCGGCGGCAACGGCTCTCGCGCCGAAGAAGTTTCATCAAGGACATAGTCTCGAAGAATGGCTCCGTCGGCCGGAGATCGAATGGCCGGACGTCTGCCAGTTCAGCGAGGAAGCTCGATCGCTCGACCTACTCCCGCTCGCGCAGAAGCAGGTCTCCATCGAAGCCAAATACGCCGGCTATATCCGCCGTCAGTCCGCCGCGATCGAACGCCAAGAACAAATCGAAACCGTTCGCATCCCGACTTCATTCGACTTCTTTGCCTGCCCGCAACTTCGTCACGAAGCCAAAGAAAAGTTGACGCGAGTCCGACCTCGAAACGTCGGCCAAGCCGGTCGCATCAGCGGAATCACGCCATCGGATCTCGCGGTGCTGATGTTGTACCTGACAGAGCCGACACGCATGGCCACGTGACTCGTTTGGTGTCCGTAGCTTCATTGCAAATTGCTGATAGAGATCGCTAACAGCGAAGGTGATGCCATTTCAGCAACAAATCCGAAGTACGAAATTCGAAATCCGCAAAAAAAAAACGAATGAACAAAACTCGATATTCCCAAAAGCACTGACTGTTGTATCTGTTGGTTCTTTTGTCCTGTTGACGTTCGTACTTGTTTCGGATTTCGACATTTGCATTTCGGATTCGCAGCGTCGCCGCCCTAACGTATTCCAGGAACGGGTTCAAAAACGCTATTTTTCCGGGTTTTTTTGGCATTTCTGGCAGGTCGTCGATGATCGTTGATGCGCATATTAGCGAATCTCAAATGCCCCTAAATCACGCAGTTATCCCATGAATCCATCGTCGTATTCGGAGGGATCGATCTTCGCCCGTCGGATGCATTTTTGAGAACCAGACACCAGGAATTCGTTAAATATTGGCGAATCCTTTCGTTCGTTGCGACCTGCCAGCGGGCCAATAAGGCTTGACTCATGTGTCAAAATGCGTTATCTCGTAAGATATTATGGCTTCACCAGATCGGGGACTTTGGCTGGGAATGCGCCTATTGACAGATTTCGCAGAATAAATAATACTTGGCCGTCGTGTTAGGTCTGGCAAACATCGCTTGACGCGATGAGCTTGCTTAGCCGACAATTTTGTTAAGTCTGCGGAACGAGTTATTTCGTCAGTAACGCGGTAGACTAGGATGTCTTGCCATTCGGCAGAGGCCATCGTGATCGGGATTGCCTCGTTCGGATTGGCCAGTTCATAAGGATGGATTTACGCGATGAAAACCGTTTTTACGACCGGCGAGGCCGCCAAGATTTGCAAAGTCAGTCAACAAACCATCATTCGCTGCTTTGACTCTGGTCAGTTGCGGGGGTTTCGAGTCCCCGGCTCTCGGTTCAGACGAATTCCGCGGGACATCCTGTATCGCTTCATGAAAGAGAACGGTATTCCGACTGACGCACTGGAAAGCGGCCGTCGGAAGGCTTTGATCGTGGACGACGACGAGGAGTTGGTGGAACTGATCCGTGACGCGCTGGATGCGGACGGCCGCTTTGAAGTGCGTGTTGCCAACAACGGCTTCGACGCCGGAATGATGGTCAAGGAATATCACCCGGACATCATCGTTCTGGACGTCATGCTGCCGGACATCAACGGCAAGGAAGTCTGTCAGCGCGTTCGCAGCGACACGACTTTGGACGACGTGAAGATCATCTGCATCAGTGGCATGGTTGAGCAGGACAAGATCGACGACCTGAAAGCGTCCGGCGCGAACGAGTTCGTCCAGAAGCCATTCGAGGTCGAACTGTTGGTTGAGCGAGTCTGCCAATTACTTGATGTCGAGCCGGCGGCGGCCGCACGACGATAACACTCGGTTTTTTTTTTTGCGAGACTCCTACGTTCGTTCGTGCGCGAGTAGATGAGCATCGCGACAGGTCCACCCCAAGATTCACGTTCTGGGCTGGCGGATTCCGAACACCGAACCCGGCTTCGACCGCGAAGCCGGGTTTTGTTTTTGTGTCGAGGTTCCCGTGGCCGAACATTCCGATGTCAAAGACATCACGCAATCGGAAGAGTTTCGCCGCGCGAAGCTGGAAGCCTTGGCCGAGTTCGCTGCCGGAGCGGGACACGAGATCAACAATCCCGTCGCCACGATTGTCGGACGAGCCGAGCTATTGCTCAAAGGCGAAACAAACCCGGAGCGGCGACAAGCCTTGCTGAACATCGGAGCTCAAGCACTTCGCATTCGGGACATGATCGGCGACCTGATGCTCTTCGCCCGGCCGCCACGGCCCGAGCCAGAATCGCTGGATTTGGTCGTGGTCGTCGACGATGTGCTTCGAAAATTGTCAGACGTCATTCGCTCAAAGTCGTTGACCGTCGAACGCCGTGGAGAGACGTCGACGGCGATCTGGGCCGATCCGGTGCAGCTCAAAGTCGTCATCAGCAACTTGCTGCACAACAGCGTGAATGCGTCGGCGACGGGCGGCTCGATCGCGATCGAATGCCGTCTCTTGTCCGCGGCAAACTCGCGACGTTTGACTCGCTTGTCGGTTCACGATCGGGGCTGCGGCCTTTCGCCGCTTGATCGTGAACATTTGTTTGATCCATTCTACTCCGGCCGGCAAGCGGGGCGAGGGCTGGGGTTTGGTCTGTCAAAATGCTGGAGGATCGTCGAGCAGCACGGCGGTCGGATGGAATTCGAGTCATCAGCCGAAGCGGGAACGACGTTTCGGGTCTATTGGCCGGCAAAGGACGAAGCCGTTTGATGTCTCCGGTTGTAACCGTCATGTTGGCTGGGTAAACCGTTCGCAAGGCAATGGTCCTGCCTGCACACGTTGTCGGAGCGAAGGATCGCCGAGCTTTCGCCGACGATGTTGGAGGTTTGACCCTAAGTCGGAGGTACTCATGGCGAATGGTCGGCTGCAAGGCATCTTCACTCCCAACTTAGTTCCGCTGGATTGTCGTGGCGAAATCAACGAGCCGGAGTTGCGGCGCTACGTCGATTGGCTGATCGCCAAAGGAGTGCATGGGTTGTATCCCAACGGCTCGACCGGCGAGTTCACTCGGTTCACGGTCGAGGAACGTCGCCGCATCATCGAGATTGTCGCTGATCAAACGCGCGGGCGAGTGCCGATTCTCGCCGGCGCGGCGGAGGCGAACGTCAAAGAGACGATCAAGGCGTGCGAGTATTACCACTCGCTCGGCTGTCGAGCGGTCGCGATCGTGGCTCCGTTTTACTACAAGCTCAGCCCGGCGTCGGTGTATGCGTACTTCAAGGAGATCGGCACGAACACGCCGATTGACGTGACGCTGTACAACATTCCGATGTTCGCCAGTCCGATCGACGTGCCGACCGTGAGGCGTCTGGCCGACGAGTGCGAGAAAGTCGTCGCCATCAAGGACAGTTCGGGCGACATCGTCAACATGATCCGCATGATTCAGGCCGTGCGCCCAAATCGGCCCGAGTTCGCGTTTCTGACGGGTTGGGACGCGGCCTTGATGCCGATGTTGCTCGTCGGCTGCGACGGCGGCACGAATGCGTCATCCGGAGTGGTCCCCGAACTCACCAGACTGC
>CAYSHJ010000594.1:0-3173 GCA_964430385.1 uncultured Planctomycetaceae bacterium | reverse complement strand
GCGGATGGTGCTCACCGACGAGGCGAAAGAATTCGTGATCGACAAAGGTGGCGACCTCGATTACGGCGCTCGTCCGCTGCGTCGTTCGGTCGAGACGTACATCGAAGACCCGCTCAGCGAAGAACTGCTCCGCGGTTCATTCGCCGGCCAGAACTTGATCACCGTCAAAGTGATGGAAGTCGGCGACCAGAAGCGTCTCGACTTCGAAGGCTCGACCGAACAGATAACGTCACCTGCCGAAACTGGCGAACTGGTCGGAGCCGGAGCCGCGCCCGAACCGGCCGCGGCGTCGTGATTTTAGGAGCTCTCCCAGGGTAGCCCGCTGGCGCGGGCAACCCTGGGCTATGTGACGCAACTCCTTCGGAGTAAAGACAGCTCCGGTTGACGCCAAACTTGGAACTACGGTCGCTCATCAGGCGAGGTCGCCTCTGTCAGTCTTCGTCGGTTGCTCGCGGGGCACGTCCCACGGACTGCGATACGCCGGCGTCCAAAGTGATTGAGCTTCTGTATCGAGCGGATTACCTGTCGTCGCGTCAATCGTCAACTCGCGGTTCAGCCGGCACGAGAGATTCGCGAGGTGACACAAACCGGCGGCGACGTGCCCGGTTTCGAGATCGGCCAACGGTGCGCGGCGCGATTTCACGGAGTTCACAAAGTCGGCGAGATGCGGCAACGCTTGCTCGCTGGTGTCGGACGCGAGCGGCTCGGCGGAGTCGTAGACCTTCCAGCCGCCGCGATCGACGACCAGTATGCCGCGCTCGGCGAAGAACGCGACCGCGGCGGTACGGCCTTCGGGAGCGTGATTGCTCCAGGTGCAATGCTCCCACACGATCGACTTGTCGCCGAAATCGAATTGAGCTTGCAGCGAATCGGGCGTTTCCGTGTCGTCGTCGAGCATTCGCTTACCGCCGAACGCTGCGACTCGCTGCGGCCACGTGACGTCGAGGCCCCAGCGAGCGATGTCCAGCAATTGCGATCCCCACACGCCAAGGTCGCCCAAGCCATGATCCCAATACCAACGCCACTGGTAATGAAAGCGACGCGACTCGAACGGACGCTCGGCACACGGGCCGAGCCACAAATCGTAATCGACACCGGTGGGAGGCTCTGAAGGAGTTGATGTCGCGAGCGGCTGTCGCTTTTGCACGAACCAAGCCTTTGCCAGCGTGACCTTGCCGAGCTGACCACGGTGCAGCAACCGGATCGCCGATTGAAAGTGCGAACCGCTTCGTTGCTGCAAGCCGACTCCGACGACTCGCTGTTGCTTGCGAGCCGCCTCGATCATCCACGTTCCTTCCGCGCCGCGATGTGACACGGGGGTTTCGAGATACACGTCTTTGCCCGCTTGGCACGCCAGCACGGTCATCACAGCATGCCAATGATCAGGCGTCGCGATCACGACCGCGTCAATCTTCGGATCGTCGAGCACTCGGCGGAAGTCCCGCTCGATCTTCGGCGTCGTGCCTTGAGTTTTTTGCACCGCTTGAATCGCGGCTGGCATGACGCTGTCATCGACATCGCACAGCGTGGCGACCTGAGCCTCCGGCAACGACGCGAAACCGCTCGCCAGTGTCTTGCCTTGATTCCTCACACCGATGACCGCCAAACGAACTCGCTCGGATATGGCGGCCTTCGCCAGCGTGGCTGCTCCCGCCAGACCGACCATTCCGGCGGCGACACCAGCGGCGTTCTGGGCACTCCGGCCCAGGAACTGGCGGCGATTCAGATCCCGTTGAAGAAAGTCATCGACGTTCATAAGCAACCTGTGCGCGTGAGAAATTCAGCGACACAGTCTAACCGGCGAAAGGAACAATGTCTCGGAAGAATCTGGCTTTTGACCCTCGCGGCTTGACGACGCGCGACGGCTGCGGAAGATTGTCGGTCATACCAAGTCGGGTGGGCATCGCTCACTAATTGTCTTGGCCGCTTTCCTAACGCGGGCTTCGCCCGCAATCATGCTCCCTCTCCCCCGCATCGGGGGAGAGGGCTGGGGTGAGGGGGTTCATGGGCCGGTGGAGCGCTCGGCCCCCTCTCCCTAACCCTCTCCCCCGCAGCGGGGGAGAGGGGACTAATTGCGCGCACAGCGTGCATAGGTTACAAACGAAGTCTCTCATTTTGTGGGCCTTGCCCACCCTACGACCGAGGTTCTCATGCCCAACTGCCGAACTTGGATCGCTCGATCATTTTGGTCGGGAGCAGTGTTGACGTTCGTCGGCCTGTTGGCCTGCGCCGTGACCTTGGTCTTGATTTCCGTCGGGGATCGAGCGGGGGCTAAAGGCGTTTGGGGCGTGTTCTTGGTCGCGGCCGTCGCGTGGGTGATCAACTTCGTGGCCCTGGTCGCGATGCTGGCTTGGCGAGTGATTTCCGAAGGCGATTCCTCCGCGAGCGGTTCGGAAAGTCAATCAACATCCGGTCCGAGTGCTCCGTCGTCGCGAGGCGTGTGATGCCAATTAAGTTTCGTTGTCAGCACTGTCGGCAGTTCTTGGGCATTGCGCACAGCAAGGCCGGGACGCTCGTGGATTGTCCGGCGTGTGGCCGGACGATTCGTGTGCCTGACACGGAAGGTAATCTGGCTCCGCTGCCGGAACTAAAACTGAACACGCAAGACTCCAAGCTCGCGAAGGCACTCGATGAACTCGCCAGTTTGGGCCGCAGCGACGCCGAGGTTGAACCGGAATCGGCGGTCGCGGTCGCGGACATTGAATTGCCGGCGCCGAAACCGCAGATCGCCGTGCCAGTGCCGATTCGTGTCGAGCCGATTCAGCTCGCGAAGCCGATCCCGCTCGAGGTGCATGACCCACACAAGCCGGCTCCCATCGCGACGATGCAGGAACTGTCCGCGCTGGCGAATGTGTCCACCGCGCGAGACCCCGCCGTCGAGCAAGCCGAGGTTGAATCGCAACCGCTGCTCAACGGGCGCGGTTCGCTGGCGAAGTCAGCGCGACACCGCATCTCGCTGACGTTGGCCGTCGTGATCGCCTGGTTGGCCTTCGTGGTTGGTTTTGTCGCCGGTCGTTGGGACCGCAACTCGGCTGGCAACTCTGTCGTGAAGAACGAGCCTGGCAAGAAGGCCCCCGCCGCGAACGGATCCCCCGGCGATCCATTCGCCCACAAAACGAACGACATCGCCGTACGTGGCCGTATCACGTTTTTGACTCAGTCAGGCGAACGCC
>CAYSHJ010000593.1:0-3217 GCA_964430385.1 uncultured Planctomycetaceae bacterium | reverse complement strand
GAATGCACACTAGCCCGACGCGCAAGCGAGGGATCCTTCCAGCAGTCCCTCGCTTGCGCGTCGGGCTAGTGGCCCGTGAGTCAAGGGACGTCATCTCGCGAGCCGGACAGACACGTCCGCGATGTGTTCCGAGACCGACGGGTTCGTTACGATTCCTGCTCCTCGCCGAGTGGTGTGTCGGCTTCTGTCCCAAATTGTTTCAGGAACCTTATCGTCGATGTCAGACTCCGATCGTCAGCCGCCCAGCCCCGAACCTGCGCCGCGTCCTCGTCCCACGCGGGAACCTAGTGATGAACTGCCGCGGCCTTCGCCGTGGGGACCGGTCCTATTGATCGGTGGTTTGCTGGCTTTGCTGATGGTCTGGTCGTGGAAGAATCTGGGAAGTTCAGGCAGCGACATCGACTATAATTTTTTTTGGAAGCAAGTCGAAAACGCCGACAACGTCGACGAAGTGACGTTCTCGGGGACGCAGATCACAGGACGTTGGAAAACAATTCCGGAGGCTCCCGCTGGCTCGAAGAAGCCATTGCTCGACCGTTTCACGTTGCGGCTGCCGGAGCCGGCGCGACATGACGCCAAGCTGATCGAGCTGTTGCGGGAGCGCGATATCCCGATCAAGACCGAGGACACCGATCCCGCCTTCTTCAGTCAATTGATGACCGGCACGTTGATCACGCTGGCGATGCTGGCGGTGTTCTTCTTTTTGATGCGGCGGTCGATCGATCCCGCCGGCACGGCATTCATCGGCAACTTCGGCAAAGCGGGAGCGAAACGGTTTCGGCCTTCGGACCAACGCACGACCTTCGCCGACGTCGCCGCGATGGAGCAGGCGAAATCAGAATTGATGGAGGTCGTCGAGTTTCTGAAGAGCCCGGAAAAGTTTCATCGGCTCGGAGCGCAGATTCCGAAAGGCGTGTTGCTGATGGGTTCGCCGGGAACTGGCAAGACGCTGTTGGCGCGTGCGACGGCCGGCGAGGCGGGAGTGCCGTTCTTCTCGATCAACGGTTCCGAGTTCATTCAGATGTTCGTTGGTGTCGGTGCCAGCCGCGTGCGCGATCTGTTCCAGCAGGCGAAAGAGAGCGCGCCCTGCATCGTGTTCATCGACGAGATCGACGCCGTCGGTCGCGTGCGCGGAGCGGGCCTGGGTGGCGGCCACGACGAACGCGAGCAAACGCTCAATCAAATCCTCAGCGAGATGGACGGTTTCGCGCCGACGGAAAGCGTCATCGTGCTGGCCGCGACGAACCGGCCCGATGTGCTGGACCCCGCGTTGCTGCGGCCCGGTCGGTTTGATCGGCACATCACTATCGATCGGCCGACTCGCGAAGGGCGCGAACAAATCTTGAAAGTGCATGTCCGCAAAGTGCCGCTGGCCGACGATGTCGATTTGGAACAAGTCGCCGCATCGACGATCGGCTTCTCCGGCGCGGAATTGAAGAATCTCGTCAACGAAGCGGCGTTGAATGCCGTGCGTTCCATGCGAGACGCCGTCATGCGGAACGATTTCGAGTACGCGCGCGATCGCATGCTGATGGGTGCCAAACGCGAAGAGATTCTGACCGAACACGAAAAGGAAATGACCGCATATCATGAAGCCGGTCACGCGCTGGCGGCGTGGTTCCTGCCCGACGTCGATCCGGTCCACAAGGTGACGATTATTCCGCGTGGCCGCGCGCTGGGCGTGACGCAGCTCTTGCCCGAAGAGGACCGCTACCATTACGGCGAGCGACGCATGCACTCGCAAATAGCGATGATGCTTGGCGGCCGCGCGGCCGAGAAACTGGTCTTCGACGAGTACTCCGCCGGCGCGGAAGACGACTTGAAGAAGGCCACGCAACTGGCTCGCCGCATGGTTTCGAACTGGGGAATGAGCGACGTCATTGGCCCGGTCGCGTTCCGGCAAGGGGAAGAGCACCCGTTCCTTGGCAAAGAGATTCACGAGCATCGTGAGTTCAGCGAGGAGACCGCGCACACGATCGACAAGGAAGTACAACGCTTCCTGACCGACGCCGCCGACCGCGCGTTCAAACTTCTCTCCGAGCACCGCGGCGAACTGGACACGATCTCGCAAGCCCTGCTGAAACGCGAATGCCTGGAACGCGATGACCTCACCGAACTGCTCGGCGACCCTGTGCCGCGAGCCAACGGCGCCGTCAGCTCACGCAGCAGTTCGTAGTCTCAGTGCATTTCGCGGAGCAGTTAGCGACAGTTTGAGAATCGGATCACAGCGACGACAACGACACACGAAGGTCTGCCGAGATGCCGACGGTCAGTGATTCTGCCACGAAACCGAAACGGTTGGGAGTCTTTGGAGGCTCGTTCGACCCGGTGCATTGGGGGCACTTATTGCTGGCGGAGACGTGTCGTGAGGAATGCTCGTTGGACGAAGTTTGGCTCTTGCCGTGCGGGCAGCCGCCGCATAAGCCGGTGGGGACACTCACGGCCGGACGGCTGCGGGCGGAGATGTTGGAATTGGCCGTCGCGGGTGATCCGCGATTCGGAGTCTGTCGCATCGAACTGGATCGCAGCGGGCCGTCGTTCACCGTCGACACGCTGCGGCAACTTCAAGCGGAAGATGCGACCCGTGAGTTGTACTTTCTACTGGGAGCCGACTCGCTAATCGACCTGCCGAAGTGGCGCGAACCGCACATGATCCTCGAACTGGCGACGGTCGTGGCCGTGAATCGAGGACATCAATCGCCGCCGGATTGGGCCACGCTGGAACAGCGACTGGGCCCGCTCGTTCGCGACCGCGTCAAGGTGGTGACGATGCCGGCCATCGACATCTCCGCGACCGAACTGCGCGAACGAGTCCGCACCGGCCGCAGCCTGCGCTTCCGAGTCCCTCGCGCGGTCGAGGCGTACATTCGTCAGCACGGGATGTATGAACGGGTGAAGGGTGAAGAGTCACAGTAGTTCCATGTTTGATCTGAACGGAGCGGTCTTTACTCCGAAAGAGTTGAGTCACATAGCCCAGGGTTGCCCGCGAATGCGAGCTACCCTGGGAGCGGAGCACATTAGCCATCGACACCGAAGGTGTTGCGGCCTTCGAGAAACACCGCTGACGAAACCCCTTTGGGCAACGCCGTTAAGGATTCTCGAAAACCGCGTTCGCTCGCCGTTTTTGACCGCGGAGCGGTCGTAGCAATTAGCCGGTGGTTCGCCGAAGGCGCACCACCGGAACGCGGTTGACAAGGCATTTTGCATCCCGGAGGGA
>CAYSHJ010000592.1:0-7006 GCA_964430385.1 uncultured Planctomycetaceae bacterium | reverse complement strand
GAAGAGTCCTCGCCGAGTCATCTGCAATCGTTGCTCAAGCAAAGGATGCATCATCACCTCCAGAATCGAATCGCCTTCACGCCGTCCACTCCCACGATGCAGAATCTGGCGTCCAGGTGACGAGGATCATACGGAGCTGATCGGTGGTGGACCATCGGCGGCGGTGCGGCGACGCGTGGCCTTTCGCGTCCGGCGTGTCGAGCAGCCACAGTATCTTCGTCGCCACGTGCAGCGTCGCGGCGAGGTTCATGAACCGTACCTTCGTTTTCGGTGTGGGCGGGACGAGGTCCGCGAGTTCGGTTTGGTGAACAACCTGCCAAAATGGAGGTTGCACGACAAACAGAAATTGGACTTGAGTCAATTTCCCCGTTGATCTACGTTTCGCGCACATTTCATTCGGCAGTCGCAGTTCGCTGCGTCAAATCCCCTCTCGCGCCGGATCGGACACATCATGTTGGTTCTCGACCATCGACCCCGTTGTTTATCGGTCTCGTGTTTCGCCGCATTGTCGTTGTCACTGTCCTTACCGCTGCTGGCCGCACACACCGCCAGCAACCCGCACAGGGCGATGCCTCCGACGGTCAACGGGGCGGGATTGGCGGGGGCCGCCGTTCGCTCGGAAGATGCTCTCGCGACTTCGGTTTCGGCGAGTTCCGCGTTAAAGGATCGTCGCCAGCATCGATCGCTCGTCATACGCGGGCAGTCGCCGGAGGTGACGCCGTCCAATCCGCCGCCGCCGTTCGCACCCAGCAGTGCGCCTTGGATCGACTCTCCCGGTGTCGTGGCCGGTCCGTCCTCCGGCTTGATTTCCGGGCCTCCGGTCATGCGACCTCAGCCGCCCAGCGGAATACCAATGGGACCGACGTACCAGCAGCCGTTCAACGGCGGTCTGCCAAGAGGAATGATCTTTACCGAACCTTTCCCGGCGGGGACACCTGGATACGGCATGCCGGGTCCGGGAATGGGCTTTATGTTCTCGCCCCCTATTTGGCAACCGTATGTCGCCGCCATGGGCAAGTTCGGCAATGACCGCTCGAACGGTTTCGGGCAGTTGATGATACCGTTGTTCCAGGACGGCCAGTCGCTTCTGTTCGCCGACCTCCGCGGCCGGTTCGACGACGACGACAACCGCGAGGGAAACTTCGGCCTCGGCCTGCGGATGATGATCGATCCGTATTGGATCGTCGGTGCGTATGGCTTTTACGATTTGAAACGCACCGATTCCGGCAACACGTTTCAACAGGGCACGTTCGGCATCGAGGCTCTCTCGGTTCCGTTCGAGGCCCGGCTCAACGGGTACATTCCCGAATCGGGAGCCGAGCCGGTCGACGGTCTGAACGACGCCCAACTGATCGGTAACTCGATTTTCGTGCGGTGTGGACAGGAGCGGGCCTATTACGGCATCGACGGCGAAATCGGAGCCCTCCTGGCCGAAGACTGTTGCGGCGGCGGCGGCGTCGAACTCCGCGGGTTCGTCGGCGGATATCACTTCAACACGTCGGCCAACGGGTTCCCGGACGTCACCGGACCCCGCGGACGGCTCGAAGTGCGAGCTTACGACCTCTCCTGGTTCGGCCCCGAATCACGGCTCACCCTAGGGATCGAATTGCAGTGGGACAAAGTCCGGGACACGCAGGTGGCGGGGGTGGCACGAGTAGAAATCCCGATCGGATTCTTTGGCGGGGCGCGGAAACTGTCGCGGCTCGAACGGCGAATGCTCGACCGCATCGTCCGCGATGACGACGTCGTCACCGTTGCCCAACGCGGCCCACGCGAAGTCGGCATGGACCCGCTGACAGGTCGGCTATTGTCGAACGTGAACGTGATCAATGCGAAGACGACCACCTCGACGGAACTGGCGGCGGCGGTGGCAGAGCTCGGAGAAAACAGCACCGTTATCCTCGACGGTGGGGCCGGGCCGATTAGCACGGACTTCTCGATCGAAGTGCAGGACGGCCAGGTCTTGCGCGGCGGCGGTTTCGGGGCCATCGGCTCGCAGACGGGTTGCGTGGCGACGTTCGGCACGCGACCCACGATCGTCAACACGAACAATCAGGAAAAAACGATCAACGTGGCGAACAACGCAACCGTGGCCGACCTGAACGTGATCGGCGGATCAGACGGAATCTCCAGTTACGACGCGAATAATATAACGATCGTGGGCAACCAGGTCAGCGGGGCCGAGCAAGACGGCTTTCACTTCGACGGCACTCTCACCAATAGCACGGTCATGGGGAACACCGCCTCGCACAACGGTAACGACGGCTTCGACTTTGATAACCTCGCCGCCGGCAGCATGTTCACCGGGAACACCGCCTCGAATAACACAGACGACGGCTTCGACATCGATTCTGTGGCCGCCGGCAGCATGTTCGCCGGAAACATCGCGTCCGGCAACACCGACGACGGCTTCAAATTTGGCAACAACTTGAACCCCAGCCCGATCAGTGGGACGATCAGCAGGAACATCGCCACGGGCAACGGCTTCGACCTATTCGACCCCGTGGGGAACGGCTTCAGCTTCATCAACGACATTGCTGGGACGGTCACAAACAACGTCGCCAACGGCAACTCGAACAACGGATTCACAGGGAACAATAACGCCAATTTCACGAATAATGGCACGTTCAACAACAACACGGCCAACAGCAACAGCGGTTGGGGCTACCGCGGCACGAATGCCGGAATTGCCACCGGCAACACCGGTACTGACAACGGCGACGGCGACCTGTTCCCGTAGGCTCCGCCAGCACCACGTCGCCTCGATCGCGGCCTCCCGCTCGCCGCAGTCCAGCACCGGCCGTCAGTCTTCTGCCGGATTCAGCAATCGACGCGGTACTTCCGCAGCTTTTCGAGATTGACTTCGATACCCAAACCCGGCTTGCTTGGCACTGGGATGGTTCCCGATTGAATCTGGAACGGCTCGTTGATGATGTCGTCTTCGAGTCCGTAGTACGTCGTGTCGTTCGCCAGGGAATATGCCGGACACGCTGCCGCGACGTGCAGCATGGCTGCGGTCTTCGGGCCAAGGTCATGTCCGCAGTGCATGATGCACGGCAAGCCAGCCGCTTCGCAGACATGTCCGATCTTAACGCACGGCAGAATGCCGCCGGCAATGTGCGTGTCAGGCAGAATGAACTCGGCGGCCTCTTCGCGGATGATGGCCACGACGCTCGCCGGGTCAACGACGCTTTCATTCAACGCGATCGGCACGAGAGTCTGACGCCTCAGCCACGTGGCGTCCGACAGCGGCTCGGCGGGGATCGGTTGTTCGAGGTATTCGAGGTCGTACTGTTCGAGATGCCGACAGAGTTCCGCCGCTTGTTGCGGCGAATAGGCGCGATTCGGATCTATCCGCAACTTCAATCGATCGCCGACGGCGTCGCGGATGCCGCGAACCATTTCCAAGTCCTCGGCCATGTCGGCCCCGGCTTTGGTTTTCAACGTGCCGAAGCCCAGCTCGACGCACCAGCGCGCGAACTCGCCGGCTCGTTCATACGATTGGATGCCCATGCAAGCAGCGACTTCGACGCGCGGCCGAATCACACCGCCGAGCAACGCGGCCACCGGCAGCCCGACCGCTTTACCGCAGATATCCCACAGCGCCAGTTCGATGCCGGACTTCAACCGCGTTTCGAGCGGGCAGTCACGATGAAAGGCCGACAAGTTCCGCGGGTCACGTCCGATCAGCCACTCACGAGCCTGTTGCTCCATCCGCCGCGCGCTCAGGTTCGGCAGAAAATTGACGTTGTGCTCGCCCCATCCGCTGAGTCCCGCGTCGGTATCGACTCGCACGATCCCGCTTTGCGTCGTCGAGCTGCTCCGGAGGTGCGAACGATATGGAGCCAACGGCGCGGACTGCGGCACTTCCACAATGGTCACGCAGACGTCGGTGACACGCATGCTGGCGTTCCTCTTCAAACAGGCTCGCATCCTACCTCGGAACAATGGCGCGGCCAAACGTAGCCATCACATTCCGCGTGACGAGCCATTCAGAGTGCGTGTGGAATGCTTCCTGAAGCGCTCGAAGTGGCAACGCAGAAGTCTCGTCACGCGGAGCGTGACGGCTAGGTTGCGGGCAAAGCCCGCGTTAGAGCCTTCGGTTGTCAATCATGCGCGCCGTGCGCGCGATACGTAGCCGAGTCGCTCCGCGACTTGGATCGGCGTCGCGGAGCGACGCCGCTACGTTGCGGGCAAAGACCGCGTTAGGAATCCGTCGCGTGTACGAGTCGCCCGGCGCGGATCGTGGCGATGGCTTTCCAATGTCCGCCCTCGCGTTGCTGACTGTTCACGTCCACGAGTGGTTCGCCGCTGTCGTGCCATCGCAGCAATACGAGGTCGGCGCGGGAACCGACTTTCAGTGAGCCGATCTCATCGGCGAGACCGAGAATTCGCGCTGGGGTTGACGTCACTGCGGCGAAGATGTCGCGTTCCGACATCCCCGTTGCCCGCAGCTTCGACATGACGATCGGCAGATCATGGACGGGAGTCTGACCGATGTGACCGCATTGCAGATCGGTCGAAATCGTGTCGGGAGCAAAGCCGTCGCGCACGGCGGCCTCGGCCACAGGGAAGTCGAACGACCCGCAGCCGTGTCCGACGTCAAACACAATGCCGCGATCACGGGCAGCGTAAATCGCGGGAAGAACTTGACCGTTTTCGACGATGCAGTGCGGCGTGCTGCGAAAGCAATAGGTGACGACATCTCCGGGTCGCAATAACTCCAACTGGTCCTCAAGCGGCCAGTCTTCCGGGCGACGCAGGCCGAAGAGGATCGGCAACCCAGTCGCCTCGGCCGCGAGCAGGCCGCGGCGAAGCACTTCGCGAGGGTCGGTCCGCCCGCAGCAGCGGTGGCTCGTATTGACGGCGATCCCCCAGATGTGGCGGCGGAAGCGTTCGACGGCGGAAACGCAGGCGGCGACGTCGATCGTGTCGAGCCGCTCGAAGCAGCCGCCCGGCCCGGCTTCACCGATTGCCGAGAGGTTGATCGCCAGTATGACGTGCGTCTCCGAACGCTCGATGGTTTCGCGAACGTACGCTTCGATTGTGTCTGCCCCGGCGTCGCCTTGAGAGAGCACAGTGGTCGTGCCGCGGGCCAAAATATGCCGATCGGGATCGACTCCGAAGACCGAGCCGGAGCAAGCCGGATGTGCATGGAAATCGATCAGCCCGGGCAGCAGCACGCCATCGGGAAAGTCGCAAACACAGAGACAGTCTCCGATCGCTTCTGCACCGACTGCCAAAATCCTGTCGCCACGGATTGCCACCACTCCGGGCGAGTCAAGTCCCGTGACAGGACAGACGACGCGCCCGGCCCGAATCAACAGGTCGTTGTGGCCCCAATTCAACGATCCCGGCTCGCGCCCCGGCCGCATACGCCGGAAGATAAAATGGTCCCAGCGGACAGGCTTCGCCATAGCCGGTGACTCCCGCGTCGGTCTCGACGGCAACGACCGTGCTGTCGAAGACCGAGACCGACTTTCCGCCCGACCATTTGTAACTCCCCTCGCGCAACGGCAGGTCAACGCGATAGGCGAGGATACGAGTGATCTTCATGGTGCCCCTTTGGAGATGGACCGTACTGGTGCAAGACGGGACGAGCTCCTCGACCGAGCTCACGACGATCTCGCATGCCCGCGCGAGCAGTTCCACCGACAGCGATTGGCCCAAAGTCGTCAGGCGAATTCTGAAACGAGGTCACGAAGGAGAACTCCAACGGCAACAGGATATTCAGCGGGAGCGTCGAACACGAGCCGACTGACCTCGGACACTTAGTACGTGACCTGGCACGACGGCAGCACCTTGCGGAGTCGCTCAACGCCCGCCGCAGTCACCTTGGTCTTTCCGAGTTTCAAGGTTCCGAGGTTCGTCAGTCCGTGCAGGTGTTCGAGCCCGGCGTCCGTGATTTGCGTCGTTCCGAGGTTCAAGAGTTTTAGGCTCCGACATTGGCTCAGATGGGCAACGCCTGCGTCGGTGACGTTGGGGGCCAGGAAGACCAGCGCGTCCAGGGGCATTTTGCCAAGCGACTCCAGTGCTCCGTCACCCAGAGTGGTCTGGTAGAAGCGGAAACTCACCAGCTTGGGACATTTCTGGAGTTGGGCCACGCCAGCGTCGGTCAACTTGGCGCGGGTCAGCTCCAGGGTCGTGAGCTTGGGCAGCTTTGACAAATGAGCGATGCCGGCGTCGGTGACCTGATCGCTGGTGACGTTCAGTTCCTGAAGACTGGTCAATCCGGCGATTTGTTCCAGCCCGGTGTCGGTGATGGCGCTACCATTGGCACCGCCGCAAGAGACGATGCGAAGGTGCTGGTGCCCCTTCCAAGCGGCGAAGCCGGTCCCCGTGAACTTCAGGCTGTTGCCGCCGAGTTGTTGCAGATGCGTCAAGCCCGCGGCCAATTTAGTCAGCACCTCGTCGGTCAACGCAGGATTCTTCGATCCCTCAAGACCCACGATGCGGAATTCCTCCGGCGGGAGCATGTTGGCCGAGCGCACGTTGAACTTTTGGCCGCCGGCTTCGACGTCGAGCATGGAGCTGTTTTCCAGGAGCCACTTAGCGGCCGCGCGTGCGGCATCCTCGGGGACGGGGTCTGCGGCGGGGGTATTGGTTACCGGCACGGGCCGCAGTTCCTTGACCTCAATCTTGCGAAACTGAACAACGCTTCCCTCCCCCATCAACTGCAGAGCAAAGTGGCCGCTGGTGTACGAGTTCGTCTGGTCCACGAAATCGACTGTGGTTGTGCCGTTGACTTTGATCAAGATGTGATTGCCCTGGGCGATGACTTCCATCGTGACCCACTCGCTTGGCTTGATGACCGTGTCCTTGCCCTGGTTGAATTTCGTCAGGGTGCCGGTGGTGTTTCCCGGTAGGGGTGGATCCCGGTGAAGGATCTGTGCTTCGTAACCGTGCGGGTATTTCCCTGGGACGCGTGTGAGCCCGAACTCGGTTCGGAAGAACAGGCCGCTGTTGCCCCCAGCGTTGACGTGGAACTCGGCGCGGGTGTGAAAGT
>CAYSHJ010000591.1:0-2689 GCA_964430385.1 uncultured Planctomycetaceae bacterium | reverse complement strand
AACGACGCTGATTTGGTCGCGGATTTCCGGCCGGCCCACGTCACGCCGTTCGTGCAGCAACTTTCGACGGACTTTTACATCAGCGAGTCGACGATTCGTTCGGCCATTGACCGGCGGTCGTGCTTCAATTTGATTCACCTGAAGGCGGCCTTCAAGGTGGATGTGTTCGTCCTGAAGAATCGTCCCTTCGACGAACTCGCCATGTCGCGCCGCCAATTTCAATCGCTGTTTCTGGGAACGGTGGAAGTCCAAGGTCCAGTGGCATCCGCCGAAGATATCGCTTTGGCGAAGCTGGAGTGGTTTCGCAAAGGCGGAGAGGTCTCTGATCGGCAATGGACCGACATCAAAACCGTCCTCCAGGTCCAGGCGGCGAGCATCGACCTGGATTATCTTTGGCACTGGTCACGAGAGATCAACGTCGATGACTTGTTATTGCGCGTGCTGGCAGAGGCGGGATTGCCGCCGCCGAATCAGCCCTTGCCATTTTGAGTGCCTTCCGAAAAACCAGCGAAACGACATGATCCCGCTCATTTTCAAATTCATTGCGCGAGGATGACATGATCCAGTCACCACGATTGCGAGACTTCCGGCACCTGTCACGAGTTCTGCGTTCGCGCGTTGGCTTGCTCACGGTTTTGACTCTGCTCACACCCAATGCCGGCACGCAGGCCAACGCCGCCGATGCGAAGTCTGATTCAACCGTCGAGCGGATCGTCAACAAACCGAAAACCCCGGGACAATTTGTGCTGCACCAGCGGACGCGGACGGAGACAGCCAAAGGGAGCGGCCAGTGGAAGGAAGGTGGCAAGGAGGTCGTGTGGAACGCTTCGGAGACGGCGATCATCGTTTGCGACATGTGGGACGGCCACTATTGCGTGTCGGCGGCCGAGCGGGTGGCGGAGATGGCTCCGCGCATGAATGCCGTGTTGACGGGGGCGAGGAATCATGGCGCGACGGTCATTCATGCTCCCAGCGGCGTAACGTACCACTACGCTGACATGCCGCAACGCAAACGGATGCAGCAGGCCACCAAATACAAGCCCGATCTACCGCTGGAAGCATGGTGCCACGTCGATCCGAAACGCGAACCCGAACTCCCGGTCGATGTCTCCAAGCAGGCGTGTGACGATGCCGTGGTCGGAGCGGTCGTCCAGAAGTTCAGCCGGCAGCATCCCGGCCTGACGATCAGCGGCTGGGACGGAGTCAGCGACAACGGCGAGGAAATCTACAGCTACCTCAAGCAAGAGGGGCTGAAGAACATCGTGCTGATGGGAGTGCATACCAACATGTGTGTGCTTGGCCGGCCGTTCGGGATTCGACAGATGGTCAAGCAAGGCTTCAACGTCGTGTTGGCTCGCGACCTGACTGACGCCATGTACGACCCACGCGAGAAACCGCATGTCAGTCACACGCGTGGCACCGAATTGGTCATCGAGCACATCGAGAAATACTGGTGCCCGTCGATCCTCGCTGATGACCTGACGCGCATCGTACCGGGTTCGGCAGACCGCAAGTAGCCGTCTCGCTCCGCGAGACGAGCCTTCTGGGCTAAACGACCGCATGGTTTTTGAGGCGTGGATCGAAGACTCCCGAAGCGGTTTGCTGAAGCGCTCGTGGCCGCAGTTCAAAAGGCTCATCACGCGGAGCGTGATGACTACGTTAGTCGCTGAGCGTCCTGAGAGCCCGATCGTACAACCCCAGCACCTTGTCGCGCTGCTCGGCCTTGTCGAATTGAGCCTTTTCGCGGATCGCGGCTCGAGCGGCTTCCAATTCGCGACGCAGCCAAGCGACATCTTCCGCGCGCCGGACGGTACGGCTTTGCAGCGGGACGTACACGGCCGAGGTGTGACCGAACAACGCCCGGCCGTATTCGTTCTTGTTCGTGGTGGTGACGCGCCCGGCCAGCCAGTTTGGGATGTCCTCGAAACCCCAATTGTTGTGGCACCAGATGGCGGTGCCGTCTTGTTGATGAGCAGTCTCGATGCCGAGGGCCAGCGGCGGATAATCAGGCGGCGTCTTCGCGATGCCGAAGCCGATGCTCACCGGCTGCACGAGTTCCTTCAGGCCCAGCAGCATCACGTGGCCGTAGCCTTCACCACCCGGCCCGAAGTTGTGCCGATGCTCCTCGCCGTTGGAGACCAACACGCCGCGAGTCTCCAGGAACTTCAAGCGGCCGGTCGGGTACTGATTCGTGGTGTATCCGTGGTCATCGCCGGCGCGAACCAGGTGCGAGATGAACAATACGTCAAGCCCATCGGCCGCGGGGAAATCTCGCAAATAGCGATCCGATTCCTCGCGAGTCAACTTCTTCAGATGCAGATGTGTGTTGGCCGAACACCATCGCGCCTCACGTCGCCGGCTTTGTGAGTGATCCGAACGACGCCCGCCAGAGGTCTTGTTGTCTCGGCATCGGTTAATGTCAGCGTCACTCGACACGGTTGCTCGGGCGCGGACGCCACCGCGAACAACAATAGGCCGATAGCACTGGCGCACGTAAAGGCTGATTTCATGGCAAATTCTCGTCGGTCGCCGGACTCTCCGAGTCGGCTATTCGGTGATGTTGCCGAATCAATCCGAATCATCTGGAAGACATAGCCGTGGCGGCTGATCTTCGTTTTCGGCCGGCCGGTCGCCCTTCGCTCCCACGTGCGTGTCGTTTTGGATGGTGGTCTCAAATTGAGTCCGCAAC
>CAYSHJ010000590.1:0-7623 GCA_964430385.1 uncultured Planctomycetaceae bacterium | reverse complement strand
TGCTCGTGACGGACGCCGTAGAAGCGGCCATGAGTGGACTTCCCGGTCCATACGTGATCGTGAGTTTTGGCCGATTAGCGGCGGTGGTCGCTTCGCTGGAGTCAAAGCCGACATCGTCGTTGGTTGTAGTCGCATAGTTCTGAATCGTGATTCCGTGGTTGGTTGACGGTGTGTTGATCCATTTCTGCACCATCGCAATCCCGGCCAAGTTCAGATTGATCGTCACAAAACCGGTGGTCGGCGAAGTGAGGGAGGCCAAAACGGCTGCGTCACGATCGACGCCAATCTGCTGTGCTCCAGCCGCTCCCCATGCGGCTCCGGCGGCGTACTGGTTCCAGGAAGCGCCCGCTTCCGTCCAACTCCGCAAGAGTTCGTAAAGCAGATAAGTGTTGTTGGTGCTATTCGTCACCCGTAGTGTGATCGAGGCCGATTGGACGATGCTCCCCATGGGAATCGATGGCAATTGCCAACGCAGGAGCGCTCCCTTATCCGGGTTGTCTTTAGCTTCAACTTTCCGAGCCGTCGAACCTTTAATCTCCGTCGGACGATCGGCTCTGATCGTGGTATCGATCGTCCCGGCGTAGCCGTTGACTCCGTCCTGCAAAGAGACGGTCGTCGCCGTGCTTCCGCTGGGAATGATGGTGATGGTGACTGTCGCGATGTTGCTCTGGTCCGGACCATCGGAGACGCGGTAGGTGAAGCTGTCGCTGGTCGCACTATCATTGTTGTGGGTGTACGTGAACGTCCCGTTGGCGGGCAGGTTCTGCGTCAGCGTCCCATGCGTCGGCCCAGCCACCAAGAACGCCGCGAGCACGTTGTCCTCCGGATCCGTGTCGTTGACCAGCACGCTGTCGTCATTCGTTCCTCCCACCGTGCCGGTCGCGTCGTTGGCGTTCAGCGTCGCGCCCCGATTCACTGAGTAGGCGTTGCTATTGGCCGTCGGCGTGTCGTTGACCGGCATCACGCTGATCGTCCGAATGGCGCTGCCGGTCAACTCGCCGTCGTCCACCGAAAACGTGACCGTCCGGTTCGCCGTAATTGGGTTCTCACTCGTGTTGACGTACGTGACCGACCGCAGCGCCGCCTGGTAGTTGGCCACGCTGGAGATTCCAGAGAGGGTCAGCACTCCCGTCGCCGCAGTGTACGCTCCCGAAATCCCGTTCTGATTCGCGAATCCCAACACATCCTGTCCCGACGCGAACGCGGCAGTGATCGATACCGTCGCCCCCACGTAGTTGCTGCTGTCCGCGTCCAACGTCGTCAGACTTGGATCGATGACCGTCGCCGGGTTGTTTTCCGTGTAGGAGAGCGTGCTGGCAGACGTCGTGATCGTCGGTGGATTATTGATCGGTCCACCGGTCGAGTACGTGATCGTGAGTTTTGGCCGGTTCGCAGCGGTGGTTGCTTCGCTGGATTCAAAACTGACTCCGTCGCTGTTCGTACTCGCATAGTCCTGAATCGTGACGCCGCGGTTGGTCGACGGTGTGTCGATCCATTTCTGGACCAACACAATCCCGTCTGCATTCAGGTCGATCGTCACAAAACCGGCGTTCGGCGAAGTGAGGGAAGCCAATACGGCTGCGGCGCGATCGACGCCAGTCTGCTGTGCTCCCGCCGCTCCCCAGGCGGCTCCAGTGGCGTACTGATTCCAGGTGGCGCCTCCTTCCGTCCAACTCCGCAATGCCTCGTAAAGCTCATAGGTGCTGCTGCTGCTGTTAGTGATCGACAATGTGATCGAGGCCGATTGGACGATGCTCCCCATGGGAATCGAGGGCAATTCCCAACGCAGCAGTGATCCCTTGGCCGGGTCGCCGTCAGCTTCAACGGCCAGGGCCGACGAGCCCGTCGTCGACGTCGGAAAAGCGCTTTTGATCGTAGTATCGATCGTTCCGGCGTAGCCATTGACACCGTCCTGCAAGGAGACGGTCGTCGTGGGTGCCTCGTTGACGTTTGTGACGTTGATCGTGAAGTTCTTGGAAAAACTCAACCCAGTCGAGTCGGTGCTGAGAACCGTGACCGAGTGGCTGGTGTTCGTCTCGAAGTCCAGGAGGCTGCCGTTGGCGACAACCAGTTGATTTCCAGAGACGCCGAAACGCCCGCCCGCAGCGTTCGACAGCGTGTAGGTGTGCGTGTCCCCCGCGTCAGGATCGGTCGTGGTGAGCGTGCCGACGACAGTATTGTTGGCGGAGTTCTCCGAAATGGTGTTGGCCGACAGGGCCACGTTCGTGGGTGCGGAACCAGGGCCAGTGTACTGCGACACGATGGAGAACGAATCCACTGTGGCCCCGCTGTCCGCCCGAACGTAGGACACCGTGAGGTTGGTGGCGGTGGCGTCGATCTTTAAGAAACCCTGGTCTGCGGCGTCGCTGTTAGCCCCGCCCGTGCCGCCGATCACCTGAATGAGCTGGTTGCCCTCGGAAAATTGGGAACCGCTTTCGCTGCGGTTGTAGCTGTGAACGTGTCCGGCCAGAAACAGGTCTGCTCCCGCGGCACGAAGTTGATCGGCGAACGCGGCGGTGAACCCGGTGATATAGTTCATCGGGTGATGATTAAGAACGAATTTCCATTTGGCCGTGCTGGCCTGCATGTCGGCCAGCAACCAGTTGGCCTCCGCCGTGCTGATGGCGGCGTTGTTCGGGTCGATACCGGCGTTACTGTCGTAGATTGCAAAGTGGGCATTGCCGAAGTCGAACGAATAGTTGTTCTCGGCCGGCCCGTCGGCTGGCCCATTCACGGCACTGGTGACTCCGGCAATGGGAATCGGCACTGCGTAATTGTCACGTGACGGCTGGCCAGTGGCTGACACGATATCATGGTTGCCGAGCGAGTAGTATTCTACGTGGTTCGCGTTGTACTGTGTCGTCGGGGCGTTGATGGTTGGATCGAAACGAAGGTCCAAATCCGCGTGTGTCCCGCTATCGTAGATATTGTCGCCCAGCAGCACGGAGAACGACGAAGTGATCGTGTTGATGCGGTTCTGGACGTTGATGAATCCCGTGGGCGGATTGCCCTTCGCCGAGTCGCCGTAGGACACGAACGTAAACGGCTGGCTCGACCCCGCAGGAAGACGCGTGTGGAATGTTGCCTGATAGTCGTTAACGACCGAGCCGTCGCGGATGTGCCGCACTCGGTATTCGTAGTCAGCGTTGTAGTCGAGACCAGTGACGTCCACGAAGCGGTTGACGCGGTTCGAAACCCTCGTGTCGATGGTGCTACTAGGGCCGGCATTGATCCAGGTCGCGGCGCCCGCGTGGCGGTAATCGACCACGAAACTGTCGTTCCCGCTGCCGCTGCCGGGAACCGTTTGCCAAATGATCTGAACCCGGTCCGTTTCGCTGCCCGAAAAACCGGCCAACGGCGCGTTGCCAAGCTGAAGATAAGGCGTGTGGTTGACCGAGAACGTACTCAATAAACAGCGGTCTTCTAGCGCTTCGAAGCTAAGCCCGCGACGAATCGCGGCATTTCGGCGCCCTCGATCATGGCTCCGAGCAACTCGCGACCATTTGGAGAGTGAATCACGAACACCAGCGAAAACACCCAGGCTCAACCGGCGATCTGGGGAGGTGGAGCGATGAAGATGGCGACGAGCGATTCCAGCAATGCTTTCGGACGAGAAGCCGCGATGTCCCGGCGGTCCGTCATTTGAACTCGATATCTTCCGCGACGGGCAGGTCAATCAGACTGCTGAGTCCAAATAGTGACAGAAAACGGGGTGTGGTCACGTACGGTGGGTCGCTCTTTTGTTGCTTGCCAGTCGCCGAGCGTTCGCGGTCGATGCGGATGAGTTCGCGTTGCAGCAGTTGCCGCAACACGGGGCCGGAGTTCGATCTCCCTAACGCTTCGATTTGCGATTTCGTGATCGGCTGCCGGTACGCGACGAGCGAAAGAACTTCCAACACGTCTTGGCCGAGCTTCACGTCTTTGGGGCCGTAGCCGTAGGCCTTGTTGCGCACGCTTTCGAATTCCGGAAGCAGCGTCAGGCGATAGCCTCCTTCACCCAAGGTAATCGAGTACGGTCTGCTTTCGTCAACGTACTGGCGATTCAGTTCGTCGATCAGACATTCGACGAACCCGAAACCATGCTCGGTGTGAAACAACGAGCCGAGCCTCTTCGCCGTAAGCGGCATGCCCCCGACGAACAACGCGGCCTCGACGACTTGTTTCTCCGAAACCCGCTCCGGTTCGGGGTGGAAAAAGGGGACAGGTCCATTTTGCCGGGACGGCCCGGAGGGTGCTTCGCACAAAATGGACCTGTCCCCTTTTTCCGCCACCGGCTGAAAACTCTGCGAGCTGATTTCGCGTTCGATCACTGCGGTCGCTTCGAGAGCTCGTAGATACGCTTGTTCAAGATCGTCCGCCAGCAACGGCTCGTCCCAGGACTCGGCTTGATTGGCGACGTCCGGTTCGTCGGCCGGCTGCCGTCTTTCAATATCGTCGTCGTTCATCGCCTGCCGCTCGTCCATGAGTTCGGTCCTTTGCCAGCCTTGGGCGAACGGAGCGCTCGCTGGCTGTTGCCGTGCGGACGGACTATAGCAGTCAGCGAAAAAATGCCGGAAGCCCGACCGGCAGACGAACACTTCGACGTTCCAACAGTGACCAGGTCGCTCGGCGCAAACCCTTGGCAACACAGGCAGCGTGGTCGTGACACGAGTTTGACAAAAGTTTGACGGCCGGCTGACCCGCCGGCTCCGATTCATTTCTATAATCTCGCCACTTCAAGGCTGGCCATTGACGGCCGCTAGCGATCCTTTCCTCGCTTCCCCAGGAGACTCTGGTCTTGACTCACGATACGACTCTCAGCGATCTCGGCCATTCGTCCGTCGGTGCTACTTCGGTCACTGGTTCATCCCTGACAGCGACGTCCGACAATTCCACGTCGCTCCGTTCGCCCTCGCGCGAAGCGGCACTGCGCGGTGCCGGACTCGCCTCGCCGACCGTATGGCTGCCGGTTCGCGACCATGGAAGTTCGCACGCGACGACCGCTCGACGTGCGCGGCTGGAGATTTCACATCCACAAGTCAGTGCATATCGCGAGCGGTTCCCGCATGGAGTCGATTGGTACAACGTCGGTTGGATGGCGTTGATCAACGTCGGTGCCGTCGCGGCGTTTTGGCATTTCAGTTGGATCGGTTTGGCGACGGCGGTGGTGCTGCACTTCGTCACGGCTTGCCTGGGAGTCACGTTGGGCTACCACCGACTCCTGACGCACGGCAGCCTGATCGTGCCGCGCCCTGTGAAATACTTCTTCTCGATGTGCGGCATGTTGTCGGCCGAAGGCAGTCCGCTGTTTTGGGTGGCGACACATCGTAAGCATCACGTGTTGTCGGATCAGGAAGGCGATCCGCATTCGCCGAACGACGGATTTTGGTGGTCGCACATGCTGTGGTTCAAGCCGAAGGACGCTCCGGGGCACCTTGATGCGCTGCTTAAACGCTGGGCGCCGGATATGTACAAAGACCCGGTGCAGCAGTTCTTCCACAAGTATTTCATCCTGTTTCCAATTGGCTTGGGTGCCGCGCTCTACGGCCTGGGCGAGTACTTCTTCCAAGCCGGCCTGTCGTGCCTGCTGTGGGGTCTGTGCCTGCGGATGATCGCCGCGTACCACAGCACGTGGTTCGTGAATTCAGCCACGCACGTTTGGGGCTACCGCAATTATGAGACGGCCGACCGCTCGCGAAACCTGTGGTGGGTCGCCTTGCTGAGCTACGGCGAAGGCTGGCACAACAATCATCACGCTCACCAACGCCTCGCTCGCCACGGCCACAAGTGGTGGGAGATCGACATCACCTACATGGTGATCCGAACGCTGAAGTTCTTCGGCCTCGCGAAGCAGGTGCAGGATCGGTTGCCGTCGGAGGTGTGACAAAGACACGGAGACACGGAGACGCGGCGAAGGGGTGACAGGTGGTCAAGCGAATTGGCCTCCTGTCACCCCTTCGCATTTCGCGGCGAAATGAATACCTCCCGATTTCGAGCGTGAAGACTCCGACGAGATCGTCGTCGTCCGTCGAAGGTGCCGACCGGGTCGAGGTCCAAGACCTTAACATTCCCGTCGGTGTCAAGTAGTAGATTGCTTGGCTTCACATCTCGATGGACGACCAAGTCAGACACATTTGGGAGACAACCAGATGAACCCGAAGCGACCGCCCGCGCTGACACTTCGGGTGAGTGTGTCGTGCATGACTAAGCCGGGCCGGGCCGGGCTTTGGCGAACTCGCAGTTGACACCATGAAAATCGCATTCGAAACGATCGGCTTTGGCCTGCTTGTCCCGGCCGCTCTTTCGATCGCGGTCGCGCATGTTCTGCTCCGTGCTCTTCCGCGAGATGCGGCACAACCGTTTGCCGGGGCGGTTGGTTGTGCGGTTGGTTTCTTTGCCGGCTATGCGTTGCTTGAACCTGGACATCTGCGACCTGCGACCTGCGACGTATTGGCAGTGGCTGCCTTGGTTGGGGCTTGTCACCATGATTGCCGGTCCCAGCGGGATGGCATTGCGAGTGCATCCTATCGGGCGTTGGGTGCCGTGGTTGGTGGTCTCGATCATGTCCGCCTGGCTGTTGGTGCCGACCTGGGCCGACTTGCGTCCTCCGCGCTACGTGTACGTCACCCTCTTCGCGGCCGGCGTGTTGCTGTTGACGGTTCTGCTCGACAGGCTTGCCCGTTGGACATCGGAAACCATGTTCTCGTTGAGTCTGTGTATTTCCGCGTCGTGTGGTGCTGTCCTGCTGGCGACCTTCCTGAGCTTACGGTTCGGGCTGCTGACAGTCGCCGCGGCCGCAGCGCTCTCCGGCGGCTGGGTCATCTCATTCCGCGACAGTCGTCGCGACTTGATCCGTGGCGTGACTCTCTTTTATTCCGTCGTGGTCGGCGGCCTGATGCTGACAGGTCAAGTCGCAGCCGTATTGCCGTCGATCTGCTTCGCGCTGATCCTCGCCGCTCCTTTGATGCTGTGGCTGTGTGAGTTTCCTCCGCTGGCGAGTGCTCAAGGCCAACGGGCCGTTTTGATCCGACTGATGGCCATCAGTTTGCCACTGGCGACGGCGATTCTTCTCGCTGTTTAGGATCATCAGCAATTTGGCGTCGCTGGAGGTGTTGCGAGTGTCGACTCTCGGCGCAGGCTCGCGGCGGGACTGAGCCGCACCCAGCGAAAATGCCACAGCGTGAGGAGCTTTGTCGCGGCACTGACCGACGACAGCAGTATCAGCGGCCAGCCTGTGCTCGTGCCCATTGAGAGCGCGAACGCGACCGTCGAGACGTCCTTCCAAAAAAAGAACTGGTGCAACCGAGCCGAAACGCCGCCGGTGCGGCCGGTTTGGCGAATCATGATCACCTGATGCAGATACCCCTGAGCCAAAATCACCGTGACCACGACGATCAGCGTTTGCGAGACGGTGCGGCCCCACTCGGCCGCGCCCGGAATCGTGACGAGACCGAGAGGTGCTCCGACCAGCAATGCCACACACACGGTGAATACACACGTCAACACGCGGTCGTGTCGATCTCGCAGGATCTCGAACAGCACGGCCAGCGTGAGCAGCGACGCGGCCAATCTCGGCCAAACGAGGTAGTGGTTGAAGCGTTCGAGACATGCGCCGTACAGGAAGAACGAGAAGAACGCCAGAAA
>CAYSHJ010000589.1:0-5953 GCA_964430385.1 uncultured Planctomycetaceae bacterium | reverse complement strand
CCGGCGAGGATCGCGCAGGCGACCTCGGGCCAGTGATCGCGGCCGCCGTTGGGGTTGATCTTCGGCGTGCGACCGAACTCGCCCCAGACGAGCACGGTGACGTCGTCCAGCATCCCGCGTTTTTCGAGATCCTCGATCAATGCGGTGAGGGCCATGTCGAGCATCGGGAAGTGCTCGCGAGCGTTCGTGAAGTTCGTGCCGTGAGGCAAACCGTGCCAGTCCCAACGACCGTAGGCCAGTGTCACGCACCGCACGCCCACCTCGACCAATCGCCGCGCGAGCAGCAAGTAATCGTTGAGCAACGGCCCGGCATCGCCGTATCCGGCGGGCTTGTCGGAGCCGCGTCCATAACGGTCGCGCAGCTTCGGGTCTTCGCGTTCGAGGTCGATCGCTTCTGCCAATCGGCTGGAGGTCAAAATTCCGACGGCTTGCTCGGTGAACTTGTCCATGCCGGCCAACATGCCGCTGGCATCGACGTCGCGCCGCAACTTGTCGAAGTTCTTCAGCAACGACTGCCGCGTCGAGAAGCGATCGACGGTCACTCCGTTGAGCACCATGTCCGCTCGACCTTCGGCGTTCGGCAGAAAGGGGGCATGCGCTCGCCCCAAGAAGCCCGATTGACCAGGATCGGCCCACGTCGACGTGAGCATCTTCGGAGCCAACCCCACGAACGGCGGCACGGCTCGATCGACGTGACCTTGTAACTTCGACACCGACGAACCCATCGACGGCCAGCCACCAGCAATCTGGTTGGCGAAGTTGCGACCAGTCTGACACTGAAACGCCGCGTGCCGGCCATCCGAACCGACTAGCGAGCGAATGATCGCCAGCTTGTGCGTCATGCCGGCCAGTCGCGGCAGCAGTTCGCAAATCTCGATGCCCGGAACGTTGGTCGCGATCGGATTGAACTCGCCCCGAATCTCGGTGGGGGCATCAGGCTTGAGGTCCACTAAGTCCTGATGTGGCGGGCCGCCGGACAAGAAGATGTTGATCACCGCCTTGTGTGACGAAACCGACTTGCCCGTCGTTGCCGCGCTCGCCGCCTGAGCCTGCAAAATCTGCGGCAGCGACAAGCCTCCCATCGCCAAACCGCCGATTTGCAAAAAGCTCCGCCGCGAAACACGATCGCAAAACCCACCCAGCCGGTTGCCGAGGATCGTGAGCATCTGCAAAGCCTCCTCAAGGTCGTGGATGTCAGACTCGTCGAGCGGACTAACTGCTTCTGTCGTCGCTGTAACTAGGCACATTTGTCCGGCATGATTTCTTCGGCCAATCAATCGCCGAACAGTTTAGCCGAAATCACCTCGGATGAAAGAATGTTGATGGAAATTCCGCGTTCCGGTCAGCAGGTTCATGCCGATTGTCCCGCGATCGGATAGACCACATCGGCCTGCAACGCCTCGGCCGCGAAGCCAAGCGCCGCCAGTACGGCTTCGCGAGTCAATCGCGGGTGAGCCTCCAACAGTTGCTCAATGGTCTCACCGGCCGAGAGTTTCTGGAGGATCAATTCCACCGACAGGCGAGTCCCCGCAATCACGGGCTTGCCCAGCAGAATGTTCGGATCGGAAACCACAAGCGGTTGGTTCATACGACACCTCTCGTGCAAAGGTTGTCAGAGATCGCACGGATTGGCAACCTGAGATCTCAATCTATCACCAGCGTGGGTGCATAACAGCAATTCGGACGAATCTGTTGACTCCAGTGAGCGAGCTCGAAGCCTCATGGTATTTCGGACAACGCCGCATGGAACCCGAAGAGTTCGCAGCGATTAGCCGGGGGTCGCAGTGCGCACCCCCGGAATCGAGTTCGACATGGCATTTGCATCGCGTTAGGGATGCCAGCGCTAGCATCCCTGCCGGGATGCGAATGAATTTTCCGCCCTTCACCGGGGGTGCGCTGCGCGACCCCCGGCTAATCGCTGTCAAGCCTTCGGCTTGGGGCACACTTCGTGCATATAGGAGGTGAATCAAAATCGGAAACCTTGATCCGTGATCTTGGTTGCGCTTCACGCAAGCCATTCGAGTGACGTCAGGGGCGCCAGGAGTTTCAGTCCCTTGTCATCGATTCGCGATCGGACGAGATTTAGTCGAGTCAAATTCGTCAGGGACGCCAAATGCCGTAGACCTCGGTTCGTGATCGATGTCCCGGGAACGTTCCAGTTTCCACCCAGGCACAGTTGTTCCGAGAGGTGCAGGTATTTCAGTGTCGTCAGTCCGCGGAGATGACTTACGAACTCATCGTCGATCGTCGTATTCTCGACCGACAAACCTTCCAGTTGTCTCAACCCCCGAAGGTCGACCCAGCGCTGTCGAATGAGTTCGCCTCTTTCGCGCGGGTAAAATCTCACGCTCAAATTCCGCAGTGAACTGGCGGCCGCAATGCCTTTCATCTCGGCCGGAGACAGCGGCGACCGAAGGTCAAGGTTCAGAAATTCCAGTTGCTTGAATTTCGCGAGCACGGCGAAACCAGCATCGCATGGCCGTTCCTCTCGTTCCACGCGAAGTCGCTTCAAATATAGACAGTCTGCCAGTCCCAGCAGATCGGCGTCACAGGGTCGCGGGAGGGTGATCTCCACGATTTTTTTCTGTTCATCTAGGTGGGCCGGAATGCCACACTTCAGGAGTTGCGAACGCGAAGGACTTTTGTAAGGTTCCGGGACTACGGTTCAAAGACTGGCTGTCGTCCTCTGCATCAGAAATCGCGTAATTCACATGACGATCCAGCGGACCGCTTTCAACTCCGTCATCAAGGAGTTCCGAAAGTTAAAGAAGGTTTTGCCGCCCACATGTTTGAAAACGTTCTGTCCCTGTTGGCCGAGTGATTGCACGAGCCGTTCGGCCGCGAGGTGTTGACGGATCGAGTCCAGGTTGGTGCGATAGTGGTCCACAGGAAATCAAGGAGTTCCTCCATGTCGCACGTGCATGAAGTTCGACACCCGCTCATTCAACACCACTTGACTCAACTGCGTGAGAAGCGAACTCCGCCGGACGAATTCCGGCGGCTGGTCCATCGGCTGGCGGTGTTGCTGGCATATGAAGCGACTCGCGAATTGGCGACTCACGACATCGAAATCGAGACGCCGCTGACCACGACAACGGGTCGGCAGTTGTCGCAGCGCATCGGCCTAGTGCCGATCCTGCGAGCCGGTTTGGGAATGGTCGACCCGCTGCTGGACCTGCTGCCGCAAGCCGAAGTCTGGCACTTGGGACTGTATCGCGATGAGGCCACGGCGCGGCCGGTCGAGTACTACAGCAAGCTGCCGACACACAGCCCCGTCGACGTGGCCCTCGTCCTGGATCCGATGTTGGCCACGGGTGGCTCGGCCATCGCCGCGCTCTCCGCACTGCGTCAATGGGGCGTTCTCAACCTGCGAGTGCTGTCGCTCATCGCCGCGCCCGAAGGAATCCGCTGCGTGATCGAAGCCTTTCCGAAAGCACAAATTTTTGTCTGTGCGATCGACGCCGAACTCGATTCCCGCAAATTCATCGTCCCCGGCCTGGGCGACGCCGGTGACCGGAGTTTTAATACGCAGCCGTAGCGACGAACGAGGCAGATCATGGTTCGTCCGGCACCGTATGCGATTATCCTTTCCGAATCGTTGAAAGATGATCTGCGACATGTGGACCGGAAATGGCATGGCACCATTCGTGAATCCATTTTTGAACAACTGCGATTTACTCCGAATGTCGCAACTCGCAACCGAAAAAAGCTGCGTGTGCCAATCCGGACTGCGGCGTGGGAGTTGCGATGTGGTCCTGGCAATCGAGTGCGAGTACTCTACCAGTGTGACGAATCAAAGCGAGTGGTCCAAATCGTGGCTGTCGGCGAAAAACGCGCTAACGAGCTATGGATCCAAGGAGAGAAGGTAGCGCCATGAGCCGAATCAAACGTGTTCCGTTGAGTCGTGCGACGGACGAGCTAACGGCGTTCATCGAAAAACGGGAAACTCAGCCGCTCGTGTTGACGCAGAACGGCAAGATGGTCGCCGTCGTTTATCAATGCGCGACCGAAGACGATTTGGTGCATCTCTCGTGGGCACGTTCGCCTCGTCTGCGCGAGATCATCGCGCAAAGAGAATCCGAGTTACAGGCCGGAAAAGGAATTCCGCACGACGAATTCTGGCGGCAGCTTGACGAGGAATATGTCGATCAGGATTCGCAAACTCCGACCAAAACCGTCGCCAAGAAACGGAGTAAACGCCGCCACAAATCAAGGGCTGAAGCATGAAGACGACGACGATCCTTGATCGTGTGAATCGAGTTTGTCCGACGACGCTGCCCGGACTCACCTTCGTCCTGGCATTCGCCACACGCGTTCTTTTTGCCGGCGACGATGCGACCCTGCCCATGAAAGTCTTCGAGCGCCGCATTCTGCCGATTTTCAAGTCGGATCAGCCATCGAGCTGCGTGCAGTGCCACTTGGCGGGAGTCGACTTGAAGAACTACATCCGTCCGAGCAGCGACGACACTTTTCGATCGCTGCGCGATCAGGGACTCGTCGATCTCGACAAGCCAGAGCAATCGAAGATTCTCAAGCTGATCAACATGCGCGACACGGACAATCCCGGCGCGAATTTGTTGCACGCGAAGACGCGCGAGGCCGAGGCGGCCGCGTTCGCCGAGTGGCTCAAGGCCTGTTGCCGTGATCCAAAACTGCGCAACGCTCCCAAGCTGGCGAAGGACGAACTCGCGAAACCGGCCAGACCCGACGAGGTGATTCGATACGCTCGGACCGATCGGCTGCTGGAGTTGTTCGAGCGAAACATCTGGGGGCAACGGCATCGCTGCATGGGTTGTCACGCCGAAGGCTCGGAGCAGAATCGCAAACTGGTCGAGAAGAACGGCGAGCAAGTCGCCTGGATGAAGAAGTCCGCGGCCGAAACCATGACCTACCTCATCCGAACGAAGTATCTGATCGACGTCGAGAACCCAGAACTGAGTCTGCTGCTGCGCAAGCCGCTCAAAGAGGTCGAACACGGGGGCGGCCAGAAGTTCCTTAAAGGAGACTTGGGCTACAAGGACTTTCGGACCTGGCTGGAAGACTACGCGAAGGTCGTTCGCGACGAGTACGCGAAAGCGTCGGACCTGCCCAAGTCCGATCCGCGACAGCTCCGGCAGTTCAGCAGCGAGTTGTGGTTCAAGCTCGAAAACACGCCGCCGGCCTGGGGTGACAAGCTGTTGCAAGTAACCATCCACCGCTGGGATGATCGCGCAAAGACGTGGGAAGCCGCGCCGATCGCAATCTCGGATCGGCAGACGTCCGCCAAGCTCAAACTCTGGCAGCACACGCTCACGCTGCTGGCCGCCGATGGCTCGAAGCCAGCCCAGGACTGGCGTCGAACCGCCGCTTTGCCCGCCGGCAGATACCTCGTCAAGGTGCATGTCGATCGCTCCGACCGCTTGCTCAGCGACTGGCGTGCCACGCTGCGCGACGACGACTTCGTCGGCCAAGCCGAATTCCGCGCCGACTGGCGTCCCGGCTACGGCGCCATGACCAGAGTCGACGCCGCAACGGTCAAGAAGTAATCGTCGCTCAACTGAAGCCTGAAGCGCAAGCGACGCAACTTTCTTTGCCCGTCTTCGCTTGCGCTTCAGGCTTCAATTCAACACTGTGTCGTCCACTGATCACGGTCGGTGAATCATCCCGGCTAGTTTTCTTCCAAACCCGGTTAAGTCTGGAGGTTGAGGGGACTCGCTTGCCCCCGCGCTCCAACACAAACGCTCCTTCCTCTGGACTTTTCCACGATTGACGGGTATCGGGTTTGGGTTGCAATCATAGCTTTGGCACCGCTAGGTTAGAGTGCTCTCCCATGCTGATGGGCCACCAGCTTTCACTGCGTGTCGTCGCTGCGCGGAGGTGCTTTGATGGTCTTGCCCCTTGCCGAGTTTCAGCGATCCATCGTGGAGACCGGGTTGCTGTCGCCGGAGGAGTTGCAGGGCATCCTGTCGCGGTG
>CAYSHJ010000588.1:0-4423 GCA_964430385.1 uncultured Planctomycetaceae bacterium | reverse complement strand
TCATCATCGGTCTCCTGGAAGAAGAAGCGGTTGATCCCGAATCCGCGCTGGTCCCACAAGAACCAGCCTGCGAGCCTCCGGGCATCGCTCCACAACTTAAGACAGCCGCCTCCATTCCAGGAGGCCATGATGAGTATCAAGGCGTTGCAGCCGACCGGGGCCGCCATTCCGGTTTCTCAAAATTCGGAGCCGCTGGAGGCGGCCCCGGCGGCTGAACTTTAACGTTCGGCGACAAATCATCTGGGAGATTCCACAAACCTATTCCGAAGAGTTGCCAATAATCATGCTCGGCGAACGAACAATCGGATAAGTTTTTTGGCAACACGAAATTTCGGCTCGATCCCCTATTTGAGAGATTGAAAATGAGCGATGAAGAACAAATGGCGACCGAGAAACGACTCAGTGGCACTTCCGGAAACGGGATTGGAGTCGGTGTTGCTCTTGGAGCTGCCTTTGGGGCCGCTTACGGCGCGTCATCGGGAAACATGGGGCAAGGCCTGGCCATGTGCGTCGCATTAGGTGCAGCATTCGGAGCGATTTTCGATTTCACTCAACGCGGAAAATCGAAACCGAAGAATGATGGTGCGTGACCGTTGGCACCGGATAACAAACCGTTGCGCGCGGAGTCGCGGGCCGCGCGGTTTCTGAAATCAATGTCCCCCGCCGGGGCCTAGTGAACGGTGCTGTTCGGCGACAAACGAGTTCAACATGAACGACTCACAATCCCCAGTACCACCGCCCACTGAGTCGGCATTACGATCCGATCGAGGCGCGTTCAATTTTTGGCGATGGTTCTGGCTTTCATTCCTCGTTGTCTCTCTCGCCTACGCTTGGTACTGCTTCTACGTCCCTTCCAACAGCATCGCATGGGCTGACAATTACACATCAGCTCAAGAAAAATCTGCACAGTCTGACAAGCCCATCATCCTTTTCTTCACGGGTGAGTGGTGCGTACCGTGCCGAATCATGAAGCGTAATGTCTGGGCAGATAAGCAGGTGGCAGCTTCGGTCAATGCAGGGTTCGTCGCCGTGACGATTGACGTGGATGATCCTAGTGTCGCCGAAATGTTGAGTCGTTACCGTGTCGGCAGCACGCCAAGCACGATCATCACTGATCCGCAAGGGAAGGTTCTGCAACAGAAAGACGGAGGCATGGGCAAAGCAGACTTCCTCGAATTGCTCGGGGAAGTGAAAGTATCCGGCACTCCGATCGCGCCCTAACTGCCCCGATGGGCACAACTGATTCGCCGAACAAAGCGGTCAACCGAAGCCGCCGATCGCGCGGATTTTGAAATCATCGTTTTCTGGCGGCGGCCCGGTTACCGCCCTCGTTCTGTTGCTCGAAGAGACTTATCGCGAGGAACAACTCCGCGGTAAAAATTCTCATTCCGCTACTGATCGCCTTTGCATTCGCTGGTTGCTCAAAGACCCCATCCGGGCCCGCGTCCGTTGCAGAAACGAGTGCTGCACGTCCGGAACTCGCCGACCGCGTCCGGTTCATCGAAAACTATGTCACCTTCAGGCGCAAATATGAAAAGCTCGAATACGACGTGACGTACCAAAACAATGGCGGCGGCATGGTTCCCGGTCCGTCTGACTGGGATATTCGATTGATCGCTGTAGTTCCGCCAACGGATGTGGATGGTTGGATTCCCACAGATGTCGATAAGAATGACGGTTCGCCGCTCCAGTGGTTGCGAGACTTGCCCGGCTCGATTGAAAAAGACGGAATCACGGAATGGTATCGCAAATCAGGAACTGAGGTTGGGATTGACCGCGCACGCTCGATTGTTGCGTACCGAAACACATCGACGCCCAATTGAAGGATTCGCAACAGAACAATCGATTGCAACCGAGCGGCGGATCGGGTCGGTCCTGAAGTCAAGCCTTTTTGGCCGCCGCCGGTTGAATCGTGTCGTTGGGCGATCCGAACCGCAATGAACCGCAAGTCCTCTGCACGCTCCATGCGTTATCACCGTTCGATTCCCTGTCCCGCGACCCCTTGTCTTCGATTGGTTTCCGAAGCACTCGCTTGCGAATGATTGGTTCTTGAAGCGTTTGGAACAAAACACAACACAACTTCCTCTGATCGTCGTCCGCCGAATTGGTCGTCGCTTGGCCCTTGATCGCGAAACGGACAGACGTTCAGGCACTCTTGTAAGCGCACAAACACACTCAAACGATATAATGAAAGCCATGAGCGATAAACTGAACCGCACGAAGCGCGAAGATGTTTCTGAATTCAACTCGGAAATAATGTTTACGAAGATGCGTAGCATCCTCATGGCATTGCGCAAGGCAGGTGCAAAAGGGCTGACAAAGAAAGAATACGCGATTGGCACAGGTCAATTCACCGAAAACACCTACTCCCCCGCCGTTGATTGCGATCGATTCAACAGAAACTGCCGGATGATGAACCAAGCGGGGTATCTCCCGAACAGGGAACGAGACGGACAAGAATATCGATACTACATTTCAAACGTAGACGATACGTTCGATATCGACGCAACTGTGAATGCATTGCCCGATAAGCTCCGATTGTTGTCACGTAAATTCACGTGGAATAATGCGTACTACGAATCTCCTGATGCGAGAACCGGCGCACTGCTGAAAGATCTCTAATAGCTGGTCAAAAACAACGGTGCAGGAACCGTTGTATGATTGATCCAAACAGGTCGCCGCGAGTGATTTGCGCAGAGTTGTTGCGAAAAGTGCCAACTCCAAATAGAGTTGGAGCATGAGAATTTACTTCGACATGTGCAGCCTGCAACGACCGCTCGACGACAAATCGCAGCTTCGCGTGCTGCTCGAAGCGCAGGCCGTTTTGGGTGTTCTGGCGCTCTGCGAGTCGGGTAACGCCGATGTCGTTGCGTCGGATGCCCTGGTCTTTGAAAGTGATGCCAACCCGGACGCCGTTCGCCGAGATTTTGCAGGTCAAGCCATCGCGAAGTCGGCACACTTCATTCAGACGACTCCACAAATCAAAGCCAAGGCTCAAACATTCGTCGAGGCTGGCATCAAACCCTTGGATGCCCTCCACCTGGCATCAGCCGTTGCCGCCAAAGCCGATTTTCTCTGCACCTGCGACGATCGCTTTTTGAAGAAAGCGCGATCGCTCGACACAAAACCGACCAAAATTGTTTCTCCACTCGAATTGGTCTCGGAGGTTCAAACATGAAAAACCAAACGAAGCCGCTCAGCGAAGTCAATTCCCAAGCCATCCGCTTGCTTTCCGAAAAACTCGGCGTGTCTGACACGTTTCGGTTCGTCAATCAATTCACGATTGGTCACGGCAACTACACCGCAGAACGCGACGCGATGTTTCGCGACTTGACTCTCGATGACATCGTTTCCGCCATCGAAAAGAAACGACCGCCCAACAAGCCGCTCAACCGGAGCGGCGGACGGCGCGGTGTGAAGTAGGAATCTCGTTGGCCGCCGCCGGGTTACCTTGGTCGTTCGGCGTCCCGTGAGTCAATTATTGTGTGGGAATGTCATGTCGAAGATGTACTCGCCTCAATCGGGATTTCTGTGTGTGCTTTGTCTCGGCCTGACCACTCTGTTCCACTTTGTGCAGACTGTAGCGATCGGCCAAGAGACGAAGGGGCAGAAGATTGGGGTTCTCAAGGCAGACCGAATTCTGTTTCTGGGAAATAGTCTCACACTTCACGGGCCTAAGCCTGAAATCAAGTGGACCGGCAACTGGGGCATGGCCGCAAGCGCCCAAGACAAGGACTACGTCCACCTCCTCACTGCGGCAATCAACGCTCGCACGAAAGGCAAACTGCTTCTCGAGCCTACACCCGTTACAGGCAACGAAGGAATCGAGAACATTCTGAACATCGCCAACATCCTGGAGCGAGGATACGCAACCTACGAGGCTTCAAGGATCAAGAAACAGCTTCAGTGGAAGGCGGACATTGTCATCGTTCAGTGTGGTGAGAATGTTCCTGCCAAGGACTTTGATCCCATAGCATTCGACAAAGCATTTAGGGCGCTCTTGGACGACCTCAAAACTGCCAGCAACCCGCACATCTTTGTGACCGGAAATATTCTGTGGGGCAATCCAGAATTGGATAAAATCAAACGGAAAGCTTGTGACGAGGACTCCGCGCATCGAATTTTTGTGGACATCACCGACTATGCGAAGGACATTGAGGCCAACGGCCCGGTCGGCCACCCCAATGACAAGGGAATGAAGCTCATCGCCAATACTTTATTTGCGGCACTGACAAAGAAGGCCGACGAGAAATGACGGGTGGGCCAGAAAAACGGCCGAACCTCTATATGGCCCCACTCTGTCAACAGAGCGCACCGCGAACGCGGTGAGGAATTTGGGAAGTTCTTGTCCTCACGAAGTCGGTTGACAGAACACTGAGTTGGAATGGGATGCGGGTCGCTACGGGGTGGCTTCTGCAAACGG
>CAYSHJ010000587.1:0-21068 GCA_964430385.1 uncultured Planctomycetaceae bacterium | reverse complement strand
TCCGGTTCGAGTGTTGGTGGCTTCTCCGAACCGGACGCTAGCGCGTTCCGGCTGATGGGCGGATTCGCTTTCGGACGGAGACCCAACGTCCAAACGGAGAGAGCCTGCTGCATGTCGGAGAACACAACGGCCAGGCGTTGGCCATCGTCGGAGAATGCAGCGTCATTCGCATCGGTGTGGAGTTCAAAGAGTTTCTGGCCCGTCTGCGTGGACCAGATCGGCACGACATAGCTGGTCTTCGTTCCGCCGGCCTTGTCTTCCGTCCCCACGCGCATGGACAACTGGCCGGGTCGGTAATCTGGCGGGTAGTTCCGCATCACCGCCTTGTCTCCCGTCCCCAGCCGCGCGAGCCGTTGGCCATCCTTCGAGAAGACCAAACCCGGACTTCCACTGCTGCTGTATCGGTACGGTCCTTCGAGCTGTTGCAGCAGCTTGCCCGACTGAGCATCCACCAGTTTCACCCCCAGGATGTCGCCAACCGCGAGCTGCCCGCCGCTGGGTGAAAACTGAACGCTCCAGACTTGGTTCGTATACGAGCTGGAGACATCAGGATCGGAATGTTTCCGGCCCTTGTTATCGTTCGACACATGCAGGAGCTGCTGACCGGTGCTCGTGTCCCAGACCGTGGCCCCGCCGCCATTCGTCGTCACGAACCGCTTCCCATCGGACGACAACGAGATGGCACCGAAGTTCTCCTGAGCCTTGTGCGTGAGTGTTCGCAGCATCTTGCCGGTGGTTCCATCCCAGACGACCGTGTGAGCGTCATAGAAGTGATTCGTGCGCAAGTAATTCGTCCCCAAGCTGCCGACGATCACGGAGAAATCCGGCGTGCAGGTCAGCATTCGCACGGTGTCGTTGTCTCCGATTTTGGGAATCGGCAGCTTCGTCAGGAGCTTGCCGGTCGCCGTCTCCCAAATCCCGACGTAGGCGTCCGTGGCCGCGATGACTCGCCGCCGATCCCCGGACAGCAGCAACGTCCCTTCGCGAAATGTTCGGCCGTGCTGGTCCCCTTCCAGTTTGATCTCGCTGATCAATTTTTTGCTGACAACGTCCCACCTGCGAATCGTGACGAAGCTCTGCGTCGCAGCCGTGACCAGCTCTTGGCCAGCGTTATCAAACCCCACCGCCATCACGTTCCAATGATCCGGCAACAGCAACGCCGGCTTTCGCAACACCCGTAGCTCAGGCGGTTCGCGCCCAGCGCGAGCGTCGTTCTTGGGAGCATCGGCTGGGACTCTTTCGAGCACGGCACCGAGGTTCGTTGCGGCAACTTCTTCCCGATCCCCAATCATTTTCAGTGAGCCATCACGCTGTATCTCCCATCCGAAATCACGTTGGAACGAGCCAGCTTCCAGCAGTTCGACGCGATCGCCGTTGACGGCATAGGTACCAGTGAATTGCCGAGCCTTCATCCTCAGACAGCCGTCTTCGGTCTGAGCGAACGCGGCTCCAAACACGGAGCCGTCCGGTAATGTGGCCTTCCAAAGTCCCACCAGCTTCTTGGCCGCTTCGGGATCGTTGGCCTTCAGGCGTTCCGCGCGAAACTTCATGCGCGGAGTGGCCTTGGCGGCTGGGATGAGCTTCGGCGTTTTCGACGTTTCAGACGATTCAAAGTCGTAGCCGTATTTGAGGGCGAGTTCGGTCACCTGCCCCGAGGCTACGCGAATCGGCAACTTCTTTTCGAGATATCCGCCTTGTTCGAGATATCCGCCTTGTTCATGCCAGAGGCGAAACTCGTAGTCACCCGGCGGCAAGTTCGCGATTTCAAAGCGGCCCTCGGAATCGGTGATCGCCACGAACGGATGGTCGAGTGCCATGATCCACGACTGCATCCACGGATGAAGCTCATTGGTCACCCGATATGGAAGGCTCTCCGATTGTGTCGATCGGGGATCGACCAGGATGTCTCCATTCGGAGCCATTGGAATGTTGAAGGTTTCGCTTTTCATCGGATGGCTGTGAAAATTGACCGGTTCATTCATTGAGTTCTTCAGCTTCAGCTTCTGGCCGACTCGCAGGATCGACGCGCGAGGCGTGAAGCGACCTTGAACGCACTCAATCAGCAACGGTTCGGCGGGGAGCGGAGTCGGTATCCAATTCGGCGGGGCCTTCGGTAAGTAGACGATGACATTCGCGATCCCCCCCTTCTTGCCGATCAGCAGAGATTCATCCGGAACTTCTTTAAGTCCCGCGATCGTGAATTGTTGGTCCAAAAGACTCACCGGCGGCAGTGTGGGCCGCACCCCGTCGATGGCCACAACTCCTCGGAATGTTCCGAAATGCGACTGCGCTGGGCGCGGGTCTCCCGCCCCCGCCGCTGGGTTGGACCGCAGGTCTCCGTTGGCGTTGTTCGGCTGGTTCGTATCTTCGTCCGAATTCGGGAGACCTGCGGTCGGGTCGAGGGCGGGATCAGGAGACTCGCGCCCAGTGTGAGGCTCCGCTTGAGTACCGGCACGGTTTGCATCGGGGTCTGCCAATAGTGACTGTAACGCGCGCCATTCTGGAGTCGCGGTTTTCCATGAGATCGTGCGCGTCGTCACATCGCTCAGCGGCATATCAGCGAGCGGGAAATTCTCCGGCGTCCGACCCAAGCCACGCGCTGATTGAAACTCAGCGCGCTTAGGTTCGTGACAAGTGGTGCAGCGCAGCAGCGGTTGCACGTGCGCGCCCGGAAACGGTCTACCGGCGGCTTCGTTCGTCGATTCCATCGGATCAAAGGAATGCACGAGGAAGCCGGTCTTCAAGTCACGGTCGGTCTTCGTCGAAGCGATCAAGCCTCCGGCCTTTGCCGAAAACAAGTTTGGACGAGAGAGCCGGTACTCGAAGAATGATTCGTCGGCGCGCGTCGCTCCGATGACTCGCAGTTGCACGCTCTCAATCACGTTGGACGCGACCACTCGATGCCCCGAATCGATCAGCATCGCGCGGCGGATGAGTGCCAGTTGCGTTCCCTGCGGAAATGCCGGGAGCTGCTTCAAGTAGTCCGCGATACCGGCTCGTCCATTTGGCAGACGCACGAAGACCGAGAAGACCGAGTTCGTGAACGGGTTCTCGTCGCGCAGGTGCTGCGGAGCGGTGCGACCATCCAAGCGGCCGATGCACGCCCAAGGTCCGTTTGGATCGAACAAGTCGGGAGGCAGGAACGGTTGCTCGCGCCTTTGTGGATCGAAGCTCTTCGCGAACTGACCGCTCGCGACGGCCGCCGCGTAGTTGTCGGGCAAGTTTTGGATCGCCTGCGGTTCAAGCTCCAATCGCCGGATCGCGGATGCAAATGCCGATCGCAAACGCCGAGCCGCCACCTTCGCTTCGCCCTCATCCAGCTTCTCCCCCGTAAAGCGACCGTGCGGAGCACCTTCGGCCCAATTGAAGACGAGCCACAAATCGCGCTGCATCATCGCGCGCTGGAGTGGTTCGTTGATGAGCCGCTCGCCGTTGTTCGCCAAGAACTCCGTCAACACACTCATCGCCTTCTGATGCGACTGCGGTTCCAACAAGTGCTTCGACTCAGACCACAGCAACGGTTCCAAACGATCCCGCCCATACACCCGCGCATCCGGCCCGCGCCTCACAAAGAGCGCCTCGTGCATCCGATTCCAAAGATGCTCCGGCTCGGCGTGATAGATCGCCTTCGCCGAAACTGCGCTCGCCGGCTTCGCGTCCTGCTTCTCGTCTTCGCCGCGAATTCGTTGAATGCCTCGGCAAGTGCCGTCATTGCGAAACATGACGATCAGCGTCAGTCCGTCACCGAGCCCAATGTGATACGCGGTCTTGTCCCCTTCGCCGGTCTTCTTCGCGTTCAACTCCTGCCGCTTGACGATCTCCAAGAACTGCGGCTCGGTCATGTCGAGCGACAAGCCACGCAGCTTCGGATAGGGCTTCAGGAATTCGAGGCCCTTGGGCAGCGAGGTCTCGGCGGCTTTCTTCTTCGGAGTCAGCTTGATTGTGCTCAGCGTCTCGCGAGCGGACTTCGGGCCCTCTTTGAAGAACGGCTTCAGCTTGATGCGTTCGTCTGGCGAATGATTGTCGTAGTCCGGGTGATTGCCGGTGCCCCAACGCACTTCGAGTTCTTCGCGATCGGCTCGCTGCATCACCTGATCGGGAATCGCGAAGTAGATGCGACCTGGTCCCTTCGGTCCCCAGATCATGTTGGCGACGACCTCTTCGGCAACATCCCCGGACTTCGGCTTGATGAATAGGAAACTGGTCGTCGTGTCGGCGATTGGTTTGCCGGTGACGGCATCGACGATGTCGCAGTCGATGAGCTCGTTGGTGATCGTCAGCGGAGTCGCGCCCGTCGTGAGTTCGCCGATGTAGTCCCCTGCGAGCGGCGCTAGGATTTTGTCCTTGCCGTCCTTGATCAGGAAGCTGTTGCCGAAGCGACCTGCCAACTGCATCGAGTACGTGCCCGCCGGTGCGACGAGCGTGCGATGCGTGACGTGCTCGAACTTCTCAGCGCGTTCCTGCGTGACGGCCAGGCCGATGTTGCCGGCGTCGAACACGACGACTTGCTGAGGCTTCAACGTCACTCGCGAGATCGGCGTGATGCCGCTGTACCAAGTGCTGCCCACCACGATGGCCTCGCCTTTGTCGTTCTTGACCGTCGCCGTGAGTTCCGAGAGCCACAACGGCGACGCCAAGACGATCGGCTTGTCGCTCACGTTTTGGATGTGCAGTTTGGGTTCGGGTTTCTCGCCGTGAGCATGAGCGGCCTTCGTCGGCGCGAGCGACATTGCGGCTCGCAGGCCATTGTCCGGTTCGCCCCAGACGAGTTCGTTTAACGGCAAGCCGAAGGCGTCGGCGTTTCTTGGGGGTGCATCAACGCGCGACTCGCTGCCGGGATCGATCGCCGACGCCTTCGGCTTGCCGTTAAACGAGGAGACCTCAAACGCGATCGCGGCTGTGCTGACATCCCCGCTCACCGCGGCGAGTGCCTCACTATCGGGCCGGTATTCCTTGATCCGTGTCGCGACTCGTTCCGGCATTCCGTGATAGCGCACGGCCGCGCGATAGCGGCCGGCTTTCAAAGGCAGTTTGAACGGACTCAACCACTTTGCCGGACGCAGCAACAGGCGATGCGTCTTGCCTGGTTCGACCGTTGCGACGAACGCACTCCCCAACATCATGTCCGCAGAAACGACCTGCACTTCAGGGCGTTCCAGCAGCTTGCCCTCTTGATCGAAGAGGTCGACCGAGCACAGAAACTGCCCGAGCCAATCCGAGTTCGCCTTTCCCTTCGATTCGCCATAGCCGTCACCGTACCGCGTATCGAGCAGCTTGATCGGCTTGTCGCTGACGTTCTCCAGTTCAACGACGAACGCGACGTCATCGGCCTTCGAGAACTTCGTCACTCGCTGAGCCGGATCAATCGCGTCCTCGCTCATGGAACTGAGCACCGGGACGACTCGTGCCCGCAAGCCGTTCTTGGCCTCTCCGCGACCCCATTCGGACACATTGGTCAGCGGGACCAATGACTTCAGATCGACTAGGCCAAGGTCAATCGGCTGAGTCGCATCCGGCAAGGGGACAGCCGGAACCGAGAACTTTGCCGAGCCCGACAAAATCTGCCCCGACGGCTTCGCATCTCCCAGCGCCGCGTCGCCCGATGCGCTCACGACAAGCTGATATTCCGCCGCCGGCAAGCCTTCGATACGGAACGAACCATTGGCTGCGATCGCGACGTTCGAGCGACCGTACAACTTGCCTTCGTCGCTTTGCGCGAACCGCGACCACACCGCGCCTGACCCGCCTTCGCCGCCAGCACGAAAAATGGTTCGACCGCTGAAACGCGGCGGCTGGAGAGTCACTCGCACACTGACCTTGCTCCAGTCGACCTGATGCGGAAAGCCTTCAGGCAATGCCAGCTTTCCCGTCAACGTGCGTCCTCGACCTCCGAGTTCCAGCGTTGTCGTCTTGCCCGCTGGGACATCGAACTGATGCCGCAAGCCGTTGATCGAATAGCTGTTCTGGCCATTGATCTCGTCGATAAAACGCTGACAGGTGCCATGACGACCGGGCGGAAGATGTTCGACGACGAAGCGTCCTTCGGCATCACTCACGATCGTCCGACTCGACGAGACATGCACGTCATCGGTGCGAGCTTGATAGACCAAGTACTTCGCTCCGACGACCGGCTTGTCCCCCATGAGTACTCGCCCTTCGACGCGGCCCCACGGTTGCAGCTCAATGATGCGGGTCTCAAATTGAGGCTTGTCTCCCGGAGCGTCGGAAGCCGGCAGCGGAGTCGGCATGAGTCCCTTCTCAGCGTTCGCGACCTCCGCATAACCCGCTTCATGCGCGACGACCAGGACGCTGGGATCAATCTCCGCTGGTAGGACGAAGCGACCTTGCTCGTCGGTCTCGACAACCTTTCTGAGCCGCTCGCCGTGATGCCCATAAGCCAGTTTGCCGTCCGTAATGTTGATCTCGTTGGTCCATGTCGCGAGGACCACTTGAGCCTTCGCCACACGCTCGCCGTTCGGCAGTCGCACTTCCGCCGAAAGAACCGCTCGCTTGAGCTTCACATCTAGCTCGACCACTTCCCCCTTATTGACGACCCGAGTCATCGCCGGCTGATATCCTTCGGCCTCAATGCGCAGCTTCGTTTTGTCCCAAGGCCGATCGGTCTCATAAACGAAGCGTCCGTCGGTGAACTCCTTGAGGTACTGCGTCTGCCAAGTGATCTCCTTCGCGTCGTCGCGCGACACCGACGTCGGGACCATCCGAATCTTGTCGATGACCTTCCCAGTCTCGGCATCCACGACTCGGCCCGTGATGCGCAGCGTCTGCTTCACGTCGGCAGTAGCAACCTGCGCTCGGCGCGGGTCATCCGACCCCGCCGCTGGGTTGGACCGTAGGTCTCCGTTCGCGGGGTTGTTCTTGTTCGTATCTTCGTCCGAATTCGGGAGACCTGCGGTCGGGTCGAGGGCGGGGTCGGGAGACCCGCGCCCAGCGCCGGCAACATCAAAGGTGATTGTTTGCGTGCCGGTCGTCAGTTTTCCGATCCACTCGCTCTTGTCGAGAACGTGACGGTGGCGTTCGTTGTCGAGATTGCCGAAGCGGATGCTGCAGCGCACCGTGTAATCGCCGGAAGCGGCCTGCACGGAATAGCCAAGGCCGTGGTTCGGAAGCTCGTGCGACACAGGCAGAAAGTGAACTGCAGGCATCGAGAGCAACTGACGCTCGCCCGGTTTCAGTCGCCAGTAGCCGAGAAAACTTGGGATGGTCGTGTGCAGTCCGTTGGTCGCGACCGGCTTGCCGTTGTGATCGAACACTTCGAGGCTGCGAGCGGTATCCTCGCCCAGGATGTGGCCGCAGAGTTTGATCTCGTGATCGCTGACATTCTCAACGACAAGCTGGTAGGCCAGCTCGCGGCCCGGCTGCACGGTGACGGAAGTCGGCAGCGGCGTGTCGAGCGGCAATTCGTTCCAGTCGATGCCCGGCGTAAATTCGCGAGGCACCAGCGCGAGCCGCAGTCCATCGAGCGGCTTGCCCCACAGCGCATCGGGAATCTTCGTCGCGAACTTTGGCTGCCGGTAGGTGACCGATTCGTATCCGTCGTCGGCCACAGAGTCATTGACGGCGTCGATCGCGGCCTCGGCGGCGGTCACCGCTTGACGCATCCGCACGACCACGTCGGACAACTCGGCGTTGCGGAACGCGGCGGCCTCATCGCGCAGCGCCTCGCGGACGATGTCCAACGATTCGAGCCGATTGAACAGCCCCTCGTCGCGATTCGAGAACTTGGAAGCCAACTCAGGCTCGATCAATCGCCACGCGCGACGCATCAGCTCTGAATTGCCAGTGTGGAACATCAACCGCAGCCGATAGCGCGGATCGCCAGCAGTTGCTCCCGGCTTCAACCGCTCGCGAAAGAGTTCGTCCAGCTTCAGCATCTCGAATGGATCGCCGTCAATTGGCCCAAAGAGTTGCTCGCTCTGCCATGTGCCATCCGACCGATGCTCGATGTAGAAGTGCCCGCTGCCTGTCGGATACTTCAGCCAAGTGTGCTCGGCCAATGGCATCTGAAACACATTCTTCGGCTGCTTCCACGAACCGGGATTCGCCGGATCAGGCACCGACAACTCCGGCGTCTGTTGATCCGGCGACTGTTGCAGCGCCTCCGAATATCCCCGCACCGCGACTCGCGAAAGATCCAACCCGCGCACGTCCTCTCGGTTCGGCGGAGGGAATTTGGCGACTGCTGGTTGATTCGAGGCTCCAGACCGAATCGTCGCGACCACGGCGATCAGCGGGATACAGATCGAGAGCAACAAGACTCGCGGACTGATTCGGAGTGACGGTGTGGCCGATTCGCCCAACAGCCGCGCGATCCGCTGGCGGAGATTCGACGGTTTCTGATTGCCGGTCGCCAGCAAACTCACCGCCGCGACCGAGCGACCGCGCTCGGCGCGGGTCTCCCGACCCCGCCGGCTGAGTTCCGCGACGACCAGCAGCGACTTCGCGTAGTCCAGCGGCATCGCTCCGCAGGCGACCACCCGATCGTCGCAGCAATGCTCACGCTCTTCCCGAATGCGGTGCGAGACCCACCACAGCGCCGGATGGAAAAACAGCAGCGACCCGATCACGCGTTGCAGCAGATTGACCAGATGATCGGACCGCCGCAGATGAGCCAGCTCGTGAGCCAGCACCGATTCCATCTGCTCCGGCGACAAGCCGCTGGTCAGCGTGAGCGGCAACAAAATCATCGGCTTGAGCACTCCGACCACGGTCGGCACGGTGACCCGTTCGCAGTACGCCAGTACCGGCAGCAGCTTCAGGCCGAGCGCCGTCGCTTGCCGCTGCATCGCCGTCAACAACGACGGATCGTCAATCAAGTGGACTTGTCGCCGCAGCCGCCGACCGCCCCACAACCCGAACACCAGCCGCAACAACATCAACACCACGCCGCTCAGATATGTGGTCGTCAATTGCGGAGCAAACTTTTGCCACCAGCTTTGGTCGGCGGCAGGAACCTGCGGCGGGATCGTTATGGCTGTTGCGATCTCAATCGGCACGACTGGCTGCGTCACGGGCACGTTGGAAACGTGCCCCACGTCGAGCGGCTCGTCGAGCGGAGCGGCTGCGGTCATTGGCTGACTCGGCGCGGGCTCCTCACGAACGATCGGCGGATTGTCGAGCGTCGCAACGTGACTCACCGGCTGCATCAACCAGCCGAGCGTCACGATCGGACAGGCCGCCATCGCCACCAGCGCGGCGAGCGACAGCCAATACCGCACCGAAACGGTTTTCGTGGCTCGCAGAGCAATCGCCAGCACGAGAGCGATCAACGTCCCTTGCCACACAAAGTGCCCCAGCGTGAGCACGAACGACGAGCACCAATCTCGTTGAAGCCAGGCAGGCATGTTGATTCCCCTGGAACGGTTCGGGATGTTGTTGTGAGCGGCACGGCGCTAGCCGCCGGTGTTTGCAGCGTACCGGCGGCTAGCGCCGTGCCGCTCAGTAAGCGAATCACTTCCGTTCGCGGGTCTTGCGGTTGATCAGCGAGCGAATCAGTTTCAGTTCTTCGTCGTCGATCTCAGACGTTTCGAGCAGATGCTGCATGACGGCGGTCGTCGAGCCGCCGAAGACTCGGTCCACGACGTCTTGCAGGATGTTGCGGCTGGCTTTGCTTTCGCGATAGACCGCTTCATAGACGAAGCTGCGGCCATCCTTCTTCCGCTTGAGATAGCCCTTGTCGGCCATGATCGACATCACCGTCATGACCGTCGTGTAGGCCAAATCGCGCACGCTGGCGAGCGCGTCGCGCACATGCCGCACGGTGGCCGGTTCGATCTGCCACACGACCTTCAAGATTTCCAATTCCAATTCTGTCGGATGCTTCGATGCCGAACGTGCCATGATGCTCCTCTCCACGAGTTTGTCGGGCTGCCTCGCGCGAAACGGCAAAGGAAAACCGATCCCGAAATACTATACGGTTAGTAGATTATCGGCTCGATCCGATTCCGCAATACTAGAAAGGTAGTAAATTGATATCGGCGGAGATGGGACTGTCGCGGGCGATGGAACGCGGGGCGAGTTCGTGAGCCGCAAGGCGCTAGCCGCGGGTCGATGAAAACAACCCGCGGCTAGCGCCTTTCGGCTCACAAAAGGTTTTCAAAATCCTTGTAACGGAGCGGCTCAGATTCCTCAGGTATCGGCGAAAGTGTCGGATTCGTTCCCGCCGAAGGGCTGAGGTAGGATGTGGCCATGATTGATGACGCTGCCGAATTGAGATGTCCGAGTTGCGGTGCGGCTGTGGAATCCGCAGTGGCTGAAGGGTTGTGTCCGGCCTGTTTGCTCCGGCAGGCGGCACTGGGAACTGGCACGCAGAGTGGGCCGTCGGTGGCTTGGAGACCGCCCACTGTCGACGAACTGACGGCGGTGTTTCCGCAGTTGGAGATCGTCGGGTTGATCGGTCGCGGCGGAATGGGAGCGGTTTACAAAGCTCGGCAGAAGTCGCTGGGGCGACTGGTCGCGCTGAAGATTCTGGCTCCGCATCATGCGGCGAATCCGGACTTCGCCGAGCGGTTCGCTCGCGAAGCTCAGGCGCTGGCGGAGGTCAACCATCCCAACATCGTGACCGTGTACGACTCTGGCCGAGCGGGCGAGTTCTTCTTTCTGACGATGGAATTCGTGGACGGTGTGAACCTGCGGCAGGCGATGTCGGCGGGACGACTCACGCCGCCGCAAGCGCTGGCCGTCGTGCCGCCGATCTGTGAGGCACTGCAGTTCGCTCACGAGCATGGCATCGTCCATCGCGACATCAAGCCGGAGAATTTGCTGCTCGATAAAGACGGACGCATCAAGATCGCGGACTTCGGCATCGCGCGAATGCTTCGAGTAGGTCAGGCTTTCCAGCCTGACGATCTCAGGTCCAACGCAAGTCAGGCTGGAAAGCCTGACCTACGGGAACCAGATCTCACGCAGCAGTCGGTGTTGGGGACTCCGCAGTACATGGCTCCGGAACAGCGGGATTCTCCGAACGCCGTTGATCATCGAGCGGATATCTATTCGCTGGGGGTCGTGCTCTACGAAATGCTGACCGGCGAGTTGCCCGGAGCCAAACTGGAACCGCCATCGAAGAAAGTGCAAATCGACGTGCGGCTGGACGAGATCGTGCTGCGAGCGTTGGAACAACAGCCGGAACTGCGATTCCAGACGGCGGCGGAGTTTCGTCGGCAAGTCACCACGGTCGCGAAGGGCGAGCCGGTCTCCGAACGAAAGAAGCCGACGATCCGCTTGCCGATGATCGCCAGCGGTATCGCCAGCACTCCCGAAAAACTGGCGGCGTTTTGGGGGCAGTTTTTCGCTCATCGCGATCGGGCCGAGCTCGTCCTGGACGAAAACCAGCTCAGCATTCGGCGATGGCCCAACCTGTTCCGCAGCGGAGAGACGACCGTCATTCCGCTCAAGTCCATCCGTGACGTTGATGTCGGTCGCTACACGGCGACGGTGAGTTTCATGGGGCTGAACTACGTCCGCGTGACCTACGAACTCGACGGCCAGACTCGGCAGGTGTGTCTCACGCCGTCGCCGTCGTCAGGGTTCGTGGTGCCGATCGCGACCTTCAATCAGTGTGTCGTGGAGTGGTGCGATGCGATTCGCGTCTTGACGGTCGGACACTCGCATCGCCACGACGATCAATCGCCTCAAAGCCCGCTCGCGGATGCAGATCAATCGGAGCAGGCCGATTGGACTCTGAAGTCTACGAGTCAGCCTCCTCGAGTGGCGGAAATCTGCGCGCACATGACCCGCGAAGAGAAAGTTCAAGCCCGTTGGATGGGAGCGCTCTTTGGTCTCTGGAATGCCGCAACCTTCTTTTTGCCATTCTTTGCCATGCTGTTTGTGCCACAGCCATTAGGCTGGATTTTCGGAGGACTGACGCTCGTCACGGGGCTGGCCTTTTATCCGTTGTTGTTGCGGATGCAGCGTGAATCGCTTCTGAACACGGCTTGGGCTCGGCAGCAGAAAATCACGCCTGATCAAATCCGACGCCGAAAGTGGACTGGCCCTGAAATTGCCGTCGTCGCTGGCGGAGTTGCGGGAATTGCCGTCCTGATTTTCATGACGGTGATTGGTTGGAATCGGATTTATGCGGCCGAGCAAGCACCGACCGCCAGCTTGTTAAGCGCGTTGATTGTCGCAGTGATCAGTGTCGTTGTGGTGTGGATGAAACTGTGGCGACGCGAAACTGCACCCGACACTTCGAGAACACGCTTCCGTCGTTCCAGTTTGGTGTTGGTGGTGGCGTTCGTTGTTCTGGGCGTCGGGACGTTCAAATTGCTAACGGTCCTGCGCCTGGCGAATTCGGAATCCGCCACTGTGGTCATCCAGCCGTCGATCGACGGAGGGCACTTTTCGCTGCAACATGACGTTGAATGTCCGACCGGTTGGAATGTGTGGGTGACGCTTGAGAACGCTCAGTTGTTCATGGCGGATGATCCGGCGCATGAATCCGGAGAACCTGTCATCGTCAGCCGCTATCAAGCCAAACTGACGGGACATGGTCGCATGCGAATTCCGCTGGAGTATCTGCCGACCAGCGAAGAGGGCCGTGACCAGATGCTCGATTCGATTGGGCCGGGGGAAGGGTGGAAGTTCTTTCTAAGTCCGCATCACGGCTACAGTCTGCTCGCGTATTCAACCGAGTCGCTCATGCGAGTTTGGGCCATCGCGACAATTCTGCCGGACGGACTCACTCCCGATTCGCTGCTGGTCAACGAGCCGACCGGGTCGCCGGCCGCGTCCCGTTACAAGACGATCGAACCGCCTGCTCAACCGAAGCTGGCTCCGTTCGAGGGGGCGTATGACCAAGGCCGAGTGGAGTGGGTCGAGTTCCGCAACGTCTCGCTGGAACTCGGCCAGCGGACGAAAGTCGAAGTGCAAAGTGCGCGGTTATCCTTCCAACTCTTGCCGCTTTCACACAACGCGCTGGACGCAGGTGCTCGCCGCGCGAGGCAGTTCGCCGGAAGCGAAGCGTCTGCTCCGCGAGTTGTGCGAGACCTACTACGCTCCGGTGGAGTTGTTCGTGCGACGCTATCGCGGCGGCGACGACGCTCGCGACCTGACTCACGAGTTCATCGCCAAGCTGCTGGAAGGGAACAGCCTCGCTCATCTCGACCGCACGCGAGGCCGGTTCCGGTCGTACCTGCTCGGAGCGGTGAAGCATTTCCTCGCGGACTTCCAAGACGTGCAACGAGCCGCTCGCCGTGGAGGCGAACGCGATCCACATTCACTCGATCAAACAAACGGCCCGATCGCCGCTGTTCCCAGTCACCTCGTCGAGGTCGCCGATCCGCACGGATTCCCTTCAGACGCTTTCTTCGATCGGCACTGGGCCGTGGCGATTGTCGATCAGGCCATCGAGACACTCCGTCAAGAAGCCGTGGCCGCAGGCGATCAGACCCGCTTCGACATCCTCAAACGCTGGCTCGTAGCACAAGCGGACCAAGACACCACGATTGCCGCCGCTCACTCGTTGAACATCACCGAGGAGGCGCTCCGAGTCGCCGTTCACCGACTTCGCAAACGCTTTCGCGAAGCGGTGAAATCACGCATTGCGGACACCGTCAGCGACCCCGCCGACATCACCGACGAACTCGGCTACCTGATCAGCGCGCTGGCAACCTCTCCACAGGAATCGCGTTGATGTGGTCAGACAAAATCGGTTTCCAGAGCGATCTCTTGTTTCGATCGACCGTTGGTTCGACGACAGGTTTAGACATTCTGTCTATTGACTGGCTCAACCAACTTGCTCGAATGTCGCCTTCTGGTCTGTGGCGTTTTTGCGAGAGATGAATCTTCAACAGGAGTTCGTACATGTTTCGGTCTCGATTCCGATCTGTCGTGGCGTGGGTCTTGACGATGTGCGCGGTGTGGAGCGTCACGCCGGTGCAGGCTCAATCCACAGGGAAGCTGGCTCTGGCCCATGTCGCTCCGGAAGAGTGCCTGCTGTTCGTGACCTGGAACGGCTGGACCGCTGCGGATCCGAAGAGCACAAACCGGACTGAGAAATTGTTCGCGGAAGAGTCGGTTCGAGATTTCTTCAAACAGCTTGATGCCGAGATCACAAAGTCGCTCGACAACGCCGCGTCGCGGCAAGGGGATCAGGCTTCAATTGCCGAAAAGGCCATCGTGTTACTGTTGAAGACGGCCGCGTCGCATCCGGGAGCGATCTACGTTTCCAAATTCAAATTCGTTTCCAGCTTCAAAATGTCCGACGCTCCGGAGTTTGAAGGAGCACTCGTTCTCGATGCCGGGACGGACGGTCCGCAAGCTGTTGAGGCGCTCAAGAAGCTGCTGGCGTTGATCCCGCCGAATCAAGGGGACGAAGAGAAAATCGGCGACGCGACTTTCTGGCGACCGAAAAAGAACGACCCGTCAGAACCAGACATTCGGATCGGATACCGCGCCTCACAGTTGCTGGTCGTGCTGGGCAAAGAGACTCCGCAGGAATTGCTGGCCAAGTTGCAGAAACCGGGGAAACCCGCCGCGTGGGTCACGAAGCTGTTGGCCGATCTCGCCGTCGATCGGCCGTCGATGCTTTCGCAGATCAACGTCGAACAGGTTCTCAAGTCGCTGCAACCCTTCCTCGCCGATGAGGCGACGCCGAAGCAATTTGCTTTGGCTTTGAACGCGCTCGGCCTGACAACGCTCAAGCATTGGTCGAGCGTGAGCGGGCTCGACAAAACGGGGATGCACTCGACTTCGGTCCTCGCCACGGAAGGAGCACCGAGCGGCTTGTTGGATCTCATTCCGAACAAACCGCTGTCGATCGACGACTTCAATAAGATTCCGGCCAACGCGGTCAATGCGACCGTCGCGCGATTCGATCTCGCGTACCTGTTCGACAAAATCCTGGCAGGTGTCGAGCAGATTGACCCGAACGCTCGTCAGATGGTCGAAGGTCAAATCGCTCAGATCGAACCGCAGCTTGGCTTCTCGCTCAAAGAGGATTTGTTCGCCGGATTGGGAGACACCTGGTCGGTCTACGTCTCGGCCAGCGAGCCAGTCGGGATGTTCGTGCCGGGCCTCGTCATCTCGGCGAGCGTTCGCAAACACGAGGGGGTTGAGAAGGCGTTGAAGGTGCTCGTTGCAGCGGCCCAAGCGACTCTGGCCAACCTTGGTCCGCAAGCGCCGTTCTCCGTTCAAGAGTTCACGGCGAAGGGTGAGAAGGGCTATCGCATCCAATTCAACAACCTGCCGATCCCCGTCGCACCGACCTGGGTGCTGACCAAAGACCAACTCGTGATTGGGATCACGCCGCAATTGGTCACCGCGCATTTGGGGACGGCCGGAAAAGCCTCGATGGCCGACAACGAACAGATCAAAGCCGCTTTCAAATGGGCTCCCAAGCCGACCGTTGTCAGCTACTCCGATCCGAAGCCGACCGTGCAGGCGGCCTATTCGTTAGTGGCAACCTTTGGCCCGCTGCTGGTTGGCCAATTGGCTCAGCAGGGCATCAACTTCAATCTCCCGCCGCTGCCGCCGTTCGCGGACATTGAGCAACATCTCGCACCGTCCGTCTCGACGATCGCCCGCACCGAGAACGGTTGGCGAACCGAAAGCCACGGCGTGGTCCCCAGCGTGACCCAAATGGGTCCGGCGGGACTCGTTGTCGTTTCGGCACTCATTCTGCCCGCTGTGACATCAGCCCGCGTGTCGGCCCAACGAACACAGGGGATGAACAACCTGAAGCAGATCGGTCTCGCAATGCACAACTACCACGACGCTTATACCGTGTTTCCTCCGGCGGCCAATCTGGACAAGAAAGGCAAACAACTGCTGAGTTGGCGAGTCCACATTCTGCCTTATGTCGATCAGGCAGCGCTTTACCAACAATTCCATCTCGATGAACCGTGGGACAGCGAGCACAACAAAGAACTCATCCAGAAGATTTCGCCGGTTTACATCTCGCCGGGTCATGCCGACTTGGCGAAAGACGGAAAGACCGTGTACCTCGTTCCGACAGGGAAGAGCACGGTCTTTGAAGGCAAAGAAGGATTAGCCATCCGCGAAATCACCGATGGCACCAGCAACACGATCCTGGCGGTCGAAGCTCACCGCGACTCGGCGGTGATCTGGACCAAGCCAGACGATTTAGCGGTTGATTTCAAGAACCCGCTGAAGGGTTTGAAGGGTGCTCACACCGGCGGTTTCTTTGCGGTGCTCTGCGATGGCTCCGTCCGCTTCATCAGCGACAACATCGACCTGGACACTTTGAAGAAGCTGTTCACTCGCAATGGAGGCGAAGCCCTCGGCAATTTCTAGAAGACGACGCCAACCAGCGAAGGAACGATGAGCAGCGTTTCTTCAAAGCGGGGCTGCTGCGGGGTGGCGTTGCGATCAACAGACCAACGTCTTGAGAGTTTCATGTGTCCTCTACCGAGTCGATGGCTTTCCGTTTCGGCGAACTGATCGTCGCGTAGAGGCACAGCCCCACCAGAACCGCTGCGGCGAGCAGACTCCGTTCGTAGTACAAAAACTCCAGCCAGGTTGGTGGCATCACGTCGGGCAAATGATTCAGGCGGTCGAGTGTGGCGGCGGCCACCCACTTGTCGTTGAACCGCAAGGCCGTCGGCTTCAGGAACGATCGAACCCAATTGAGATCCAGGTCGTCGGGAACGCCATAGATCTCCATCAACTCGACGGCGTACGCCGTGGATTCCAATGACCCTGTCGGCGCAATCCATGACCCTGCCGGCCAAATTAGATAGGTCTTGAAACCGCCGGCCAATTGGAAGCCGCCTCCGTTCTTGGTGTGAAACTTTCGGAGCAGATTTTGAACCCTCTCGCGGTATTGATCGCGGGTGACGGGACGATCGAGAACCTCCAGCAGTTGCGTCGCACGCAGCAGTTCGTCGAGGGTCACATCGGAGGTTTCCAACAGATACTCCAACGTGGCGTGCAGCCGCTGCTCCAAGAAGTCTCGCTCCTGGGGCGATAAGTCCTGGCGCAGCACCGCCGCGCGGATGACCCAGTCCATCTGATTGAGGCTGGTGATCACTTGCGGCTTCAAGCCGCTGGGCGGAGCATCGACCAAGGAATGCCGCCACCGTTGATACTCTTTCAGTTGGCCGAGTTGATCGGTCGGCAGCAGCCCGACTCGCAGCGCACTGCTCAGGACGAACCGGTTTTGTTCGCCAGAGATTTCTTGGGCCAGCAGCCGACGCGGGTTGGACAGATCGGGGTCAAGCTTGGAGTCGATGGCCCACTGCGCCGCGATTTCCCAGTGCTGCCAACTGACCAATTGATGGGGGGCTTGGTCGAAAGATTCGACGTGGTGCTTGATCCGAGACGGAGTGGCCGGCCAAAGAATCGGGTTCATCATCCTGGCCATCACCGAAACCACCAAGATCGGGAAAAAGACGGCCAGCATCCATCGACGCACTGTTCCCATTTGTTGACCGGAAATGTTGGCAACCGGCGAGCCGACCAGAATGAAGGGGAGCAGAATCAATGTCCCACCGTAGAAGACGGCGACCACCACCGACTGATCGACGAAATGAATTTCCTGAATGCCGATCTCAGAGGATCCCGCCATCTGTCCAAGTAACACCAGGCCCATCAGACAGGATTGGCCGATCATCTGACGATTCCCAATTCCGAGCTTGGCGTAGCTGGCGAGAACGCCGAGCAAGATCCCGAACGACAGGATGTAGAAGAGAAACAGCAGCCACGTCGCTCCGACGAACGACAAAGTGAGGGAGGCGGCAAACACCGCAACAGCGCCCCACTTATGCTGGTGCCACCATTGGCGAGTCACCTCGTGGATCGCCTGTTGGTCATCCCGTCCCGAGCCGTTTCCTTTATGAATACTGCGAATCCTCACCACGCTGAAGACCGTGGCTCCGAGCAACACGAACAAGCTGATCGCGGGAAAGGCCAAATAGCTGAGCAGCTTGTATCCGCCTGCTGCCGGAGCCAATTTCGATTCAGCGGGCGATGCCTTGCAACCGGCGAGGATCGCCAACGGCAGAAAGGCCGCAGCGCTTCGCAGGAAGGGAGAGCGTCCCGCCAGAGGATCATCGGCACGCTGTCGTTGAGCGGCTTCCAGTCGAGTCCGCACACCGGCTTCAAACGTCGCGGGATCGACTCGGTAGGGACGCAAGGCCGCTCGCAGTTCATCGTCGGAGACCAAGTTCACAGGCATAGCAACATCCTTCCGATCTGTGCGACGGAGAGCTCACCATCGAACAACCGCCGCAAGTTGCGACGGGCTTGATAGAGTCGCCCTTCGACCGTTTTGGCCGAGACCGACAACAGCGCCGCCACCTCTTTCACACTGGTCTCTTCGAGGTAGTGCATGAGAACTACCTCACGCTGCTTGGTCGGCAGCCGCGCGATCGCCTGCCGCAACGCATCCAGTTGTTGATCTGGCTCAGGATCAACCGCGCAGGCAGCCTGCTCCAAAACGTCCGGCGCGAGCGTCACCGTTCGTGCTCGACGACGGCTTCTGGCCCAATTGCGGTACTGGTTGAGCGCCACGCCACGCAGCCAGCGCCCAAAAACTTCCGGTTCGTTCCAGTCACCCCGACAAGCGTCGCGGTTCAACCACGCTTCCGAAAAACTGTCCTGTGCAACCTCAACCGCGTCACCCCACGGAGCACCCCACGAGGCAATCAGCCCAATGAGCGGCCCGCGATAGGCGTTGATGAAAGCAGTCAGATCCAAGTTGATCTCTCCTCGACCCTGTAGTGTCCGGAGCAATGCCCGATCACACAGACTTTTGGGGAAGTTGTGCGAACAGCTCCTGAAAAGTCGAGCGCATTCAACTGGCACGGTATCAGTCGATGACATTGTTCGGCTCAAGCGGCACGTCGCTGACACAATCTTCAGCCGTACCGACCGCGAGCTTTTCGTCGCCGCAGACCATGCAGTTTGGTTTCCGTCATCGAATGATTCGCGGCCTGGCTGCAAGACGTTCTGCTTACTTCAGCAGTTCTGCGATCGGTGCCGACAGCAGATGGGAAATGCAGGGTGGCGTTCCGGCGGGGATGAGGACTCGGTCGCCGACGCGCAGCAGGCGCGAGCCGTTGAGCGGCATCAGGTGGTCCGTGACCTGAGTGGCTTCTCCGAGTTGCAGGCCGTTTGCGGCGATTGTTCCACGCTGCAGCCAGGTGCCGCTGTTCTTTTCGTGGATGAGTGCGACTCGACCGTCGGCGAGCAGCAGTTGCGGTCGCGAGACGCTGGAGTTCTTCTCCGGCACTCCGAGCAGTTGCGGCGGCGACCACTCGCGCAGGTCATTCGAGCGTGTGTAATACAGGCCGCGACCGAAGTCATCGAACACCAAATGGCAACGTCCGTCGGGGTCGAAGGTCGCGTGCGGATTGTTGACGTACTGTTGCTTGTCGATTGGCACCGACAATTGGCTGAGCGTGGTGAGCAGTCCCAGAGATGTCGCCGCTCCAAAATGCCCTGCGTGAAAGATGCCGAAGCGGCGGTCGGATAGCCGCGTGAGTTGAACCAGCTCTTGATATTGCCCAGTCGCAATGCGCGGCGGGTCAGATGCCGAGTGCATCTGTAACGACCGAAGCGGCGACCAATCACGCCCGTCGCGCGAATGCGTCAGCCACAGCTCATACGGCCCGGACGCGAAGCGCTCAGTCGTCAGACGCTTTGACAGGCAGAGCATCCAGATCTCGCCATCGTCATCGACCAGCAACGACGGAGCACGCGTGTCGAAGACGTTGTTGTGAGCGAACTCCCACGGAGCGTCCCATTCGGTGCCGTTCTTGGAGCTCGACAGCTTGATGCCGATGCGGTGTTGATCGCCGGACGCGAAGGCCATCAGCAAACGACCGTCGGGCAGTTTGACGAGACTGTTGGCGGATGGTCCGATCGACGTGAGTTCGATCCCTGGAAGCGGCGTCGCCTTAAACGGATTTGCCGGGCCAACCTTTAGAAAATCCTTCGCCTCGCGCGGCTTTAACGGTTCGCGATCGGGAGTCTTGAGCACGAAGCGGTGATGCGGCTGCAATGAATCCTGAGGCAGCTTGCTCGCGAGTTCTTTCAGATGCGCCGGCTCGGTCGTCGCGTAGGAGGAGGGGTACACGAGCTTGCCCAATCGGACTCGCGACCAAGTGTCGAGGGCCACAGCGGGTTGTTTGAGTTGCTCCTGCGCCAATGCCAAAAATCGCTGAGTCTCCAACGGGTCGATGAACTGCATCCCTCGGAGGTAATCCGGCTTTGTCTTCACGGCGGCTTCGGCTTTCGCCAGCAACTCGGCGAGCGGCACCGCCAATTCCGGAGCGAACCGCAGCCCGCGCGACAGCGTCTTGGCGGCGGCCGCGGGGTTCTTCAGTTCGGCCAACTCCAGGTGCCCAATCAGCAAGACGAGGTCCGGCCATTGCTTGGGAAGCTGCTCTTGGTCTCGTTTGAGGGACAGGTATGGATTGCCCCTCATTAACTTGATCGACTCATCGAGCTTGACCTGCTCTTCGAGCGGCTTGAGTTTGATCTCCGTCGCCGCGATCTGTGCATCGAGCTTGATCAAAGCTTCGTGATAAGCCTTGACCGCCGCCGGCCAGTTCCTCGCGAGCTGATGCGCGTGTCCGTACCACAGATGATCGTCAACGGTCGCTGAAGTCCGATCACACAGCTCCGCATACGCCGCCGCCATCGACACATAGTCCGCGAGCGGAAAGAACTTTTGCCCGATCCCTCTGAGTCGCACAGCTTCCTCATCAATCGGCTCCGACTTTGGCCGACCTTCGCCATCTCCATCATGTGGCTGCACACTTTGTGGTGGCTCGGCCGGACCGTTCTTGCCGCTCACGAAATCTCCGGTGGCGAATTGCACGTCAGCCAGTGGCGTGGTTGCGTTCGCGACGTGGACAATCCGCAGAGTCATCTCGTCCTTGAGAGCGTTGGGTTGTTCCAGCAGGAACAGTCCGAGCACGTTTTCAGCGGTGCGGAAGGCATGCAGGTTCGGGCTGTCCTGTCGCAGTTCGCCACCTGAAGAATGTGGAACGAACCCAGAGACGCGCGTCGTCTCGTCTTTCCGAACGAACGGAGCGACGACTTCACTCGGCTGAGCTTTCCAAGTCCACGACCCATCGCGTCGTGGT
>CAYSHJ010000586.1:0-12346 GCA_964430385.1 uncultured Planctomycetaceae bacterium | reverse complement strand
ACTGCAACCCCGTCACCGCGTCGTACGATTGATACGCGCCCTGGGGCGTATAAGCCGGACCGCCGCCCGGAAAGACAGGTCCACAACCGGTATTACAGGCGTTGCCATACCACGGGCACATGCAGCAGCAGCCGGTCAAGCTCGACAGCGTCGCCGCGACGGCCAACAGATTCGTCAGACGTTTCATGAAGTGATCCTTTCCGAGGAGAGTCGAAGAGCAGACGCCACCCGCCGGAAATCATGCCAGCGGTTTGGCTCGTTGAAGGGAGAGGCGAGATAGAGGAAGTGAAGTGTCGTCCGCAGGATTCCGCCCAGATTAAGGCGGACTTTCCGCAAACGGGGTGGGACAGTAGGACGCATCGCAAACTAGGTCAAGAGGGATTATGGACTTTTCTAGTTCGTTGTTTCACGGATGTATCAATGGAAATGCTGTTAGGCAACCTGCCGTGACGCTGCTTTGAGAAGCCAACGAGGCAAGTCGTGGCTCGAAATCGACTCCTCACGCCGCGCGAGCCAGCGAGGCCGTTTCCTGCGGAAGACGCAAGACCCCGATCATCGACATGGCCAACCAATGCTCCAACCCCAGCATGCGAACCGCGTGGTAGTAACCGCAGGCGGCCAAAAAGCCCACGACGTGAAAGTCGAGATACCCCGTCGGCTGATACTCGCGAGCGCTCAAGTGCTCGACCTGGAAGCCATGCCTCTGGGCTTCGCGTGTCAGTCGCGCCGCGGTGTTCATGCGATAGAAGGTCGGAAAAACGTCGTTGTCGGCTATCCCTTTGGTCTTAGCCAAGATTCGCTGCTTCCACGAAAATGGCAAGAGACGTGACACGATCGCCGCCGGATGGCGGCAATTCGGCGTCAGAAATAGGAAGCAGCCTCCCGGACGCAGGACGCGACGCAAGTTGCCAAAGAAACTCTCCGGCTTTTCGACGTGCTCCAAGACATAGCTCGCCATAGAGACGTCGATGGACTGGTCCGGCACAGGCCAACGATCAAAGTCGGACAACACGTGAAATTCGTCCATGTGCGGATTGCAAGCAGCTTCCGGGTCCGGATCGATGCCGATGAATCTCGTTCGCGGGACCGACTTCCACGGAAATGGGAAGAACGACGCCTTGCCACATCCCACGTCCAGCACGCACATGTCGGGCTGAATCTGTTGAGTGATCAAGCTGTGAAAGACTTCCCAGCGTTTCGGAAGATGACCAAACCAGCGTTCGCGTAGGCGTTTGGCGGTGGCGGAAGACATCAGCGATTCCTTTCGCAAAAGGTGATGAAAGAATGATGCACGGTTACGCCGCGCGTCGAGAAACTCGAGACGAAACGAGCGACTTGGCGGTCCGGCGAGGTGGTCTTTGTCCAAGCTGCGACTGCAGCGTCATCGCTTGTTGAGCCTGGGCGATCACAGCCCCCGCAATCACAAACGGAGCATATTGAAAACTGACATACAGAATCGTCACCACAGAGATCGCCATCAAGTGTGTTCCCAGAAACACGGCGTAGTTGAATTCTCGGAAACGCCACAACGTTGCGAACATGATTAGAAAACTCAACGTGGCCAGACCAAACGCCGGCCAACCGGCGACCAAGATCAACCCGAGATAGAACACATGCACCGTCTGCCCCATGCTGGCACGACTATTCATGATCGTGTACGTGCCGTCGGTCCCATAACCCAGAAACCAGCAATCGCCGGCATGTTCCAGAGCCACGCGGGCCAAGTACGTGCGGTCTCCCACGGATTCGTCGACATACGTCAGCCGATATTCCACCGTCTCCCACAGATGGTGAATGACCTCCAGCACGTTAGCGCCTCGACTGAGCACTAGCATGCCGGCTACCAAAACGATGGCCAATGTTCGCAGCACTTTTGTTTTCTCCGGCTCGCGCCAGAAGAAGTAGAGCAGCAAACCGGGAACGGCCAAGATGGCCGACTTGGACACCGTGCTCGCCAAGCCTCCCAGCAACAACAACAAGAAGAAGATACGGAGCCACGCCTGTCGCACGTAGGGCAGCAACAAGAAGCATGGCGTGAGCACCATCGTCAGTGAGTTGCACTGCAACACCAGCCCCGCTGCTCGAAGTCCGCTATTAAGCTCGATAACCCTTTGGGTTGGCAGCGTCGGGACCACACCGGCGATTTGCCCCATCGCCACCGCGCTGCTCAGGCCATTGGCCAGTAGCAGCAAGAAGGCGATCCGCCGCAATGGAATGTTGACAAACGCGCACCAGCCGAACGGCACCAAAAACCCCCACATATAAACCATCTGAAAGATGGGAGTCAGCGTGCCGTCAGGGTCAAGCATGTGTGACAACAAGTTCAACGGCAACGCGAGCAGGAGCGGAATCTGGAAGGCATGCAGACGCATGCCATGTCCGAGATTCAACAATATCGCCGGAACCAAGAACAGGTCCGCCACCGTCAGGCTGATCGCCGGATGTTTGATCGCCGGTAACGGCAAAAGGAACAACGCCGCTTGCGCGCAGAACGACTGAAACTGCGAAGACATTCCGTTCGGCAGCTGCGGCATCGTGTGAGCTGCCGGCCGCCATGCGGGAACTCGGACCGGAGGTCTTGCCAGAACGGGCTTCGCTGGGTTGGGCTGAGGCATCTCACCACTCCTGGAAGTCATGCCGCCCGCCTCCGCGTCGCGTCGATCGTGACGAGCGATGGACGATTCGCCGCGGAGGTTCGCCACGGCACGGCGTTGCGGTCCACGAATCGAGCCAGCACGAACAAGGACCACAACGTCGAAGACAACTCCGTCCGACCGGCGTGGTATTCACGTTCCAGTCGCTGCAATGTTGCGGCGTCGAGCCAACCGCATTCGACGACCGATCGCTGCCGGAACGCCTGATGCACCAGGTCGCGCAGCGACCCGCTGAGCCACGTTCGCATCGGCACCGAGAAACCGTGCTTCGGCCGCTCGAACAACGAACGCGGCACGAAATGCGACAAGATGTCGCGCAGCACCGTCTTCTGGCCATCGCGGAATTTCTTCGACGTGGCCAACTCGGCTCCGACCTGAGCGACTCGATAGTCCAACAGCGGAGAACGAACCTCGAGCGCGACACGCATCGATGCTCGGTCCATCTTCACCTGCAAGTCATCGGGAATGTAGTACGCCGCGTCAAAGCAGGCCGCCTGCGAAAGCGGGTCCGCCGGCACGCGAGCAAACGTATCGCGAACGAGTTGTTCGGCCGCTTCGTTTGGCGCCGCGGGCACTCCAACCAACAATTCGCTGATCGAATAACACGCCGAACTGCCAATGAGCTGCGCGTACAAACCAGCCGCGTCGCGAGTTTCCAACAACCGCTGCAACCGTAACCCGCGCTGACGATCAAACAACGGCAAGGCCCAGCGCACCAACGATCGTGCCAAACTGGGGACACGCTGCGCTTGCAGGGCTTTGCGGAACCAGTCGTACCGCGTGTAACCGCCAAAGAATTCGTCGCCACCGTCGCCACACAACGCGACCGTCACGTGTTGCTTCACCGCCTGGCAGAGCAACATCGACGGCAAGCCAGAACTGTCGGCATACGGTTGTTCGTAACAATCGAGGTAATCATCAATCAGTCCGGGCAGCCGCTGTTCGTCGAGCGGCAGAATTTGGTGGCTGAGATCAAGCTGCCCAGCGATTTCCGCCGCGAACGGCGCTTCGTCCGCCGATCCTTCGCGAAACGAGACCGTGAACATCGGCAGGTCGCTGCGTCCTGTCGTTTGCAACAACGCCGCGACCAACGATGAATCGATGCCGCCGCTCAGAAATCCACCGATCGGTACATCGCTGAGCGTGCGGATCGAGACCGCATCGGCCAACAAGTTTTGCAACGCGGCTTCATCGACCGAGTCCCGTCGTCCCCACGCCCACTGCGTGATGTCGAAGTATCGCTGCCGCTGTTGGATCCTGCCGTCGCGCACGACGACGTACTCGCCTGGCCGGATCTGCGACGTGTTTTGAAAAAACGTATGCGGCGACGGGAAGTAGCCGAAGTGCAAATAAAACGGCAGCGAGTTGAGATCAGGCTGCAAGCCGAATCGTCGCAGCGTTCGCAGCTCTGAGCCGAACGCGATTCCGTCGCGCGACTCGTGGACAAAGAGCGGCTTCTTGCCGAGCCGATCGCGCACCAAAGTTACTTCGCCGCTCTCGATTTTCAGAAACGCCGCGGCGAACATGCCGTTGGCCTCGGCGAAGATCGACGCTCCGCGCCGCTCGAAGGCTTCCAGAAAGACCTCGGTGTCGCCGGTGGTTCGCAACCGCACCTGACCGCAGTGCTTCGCCGCCAACTCCGACGTGTTGTAAATTTCGCCATTGAACACGATCGCCGTTCTGCCGCTCGCTGAGATCATCGGCTGATTCGCGCGCGGGTCGAGATCGCGAATCGCCAAGCGTCGAAAGCCCAACCACACGCGCTCATCCGAGTTCGCCCACACGCCCGCCGAGTCCGGCCCGCGGTGCGTGATCGCGTCAGTCATCTCCGCGATCGCCGACCTGGCCCACTCGCGCGGCTCGCATAGCGCCAATCCCGCGATGCCACACATCATGCGGCCCTCCGCAAGGTGGTGCTGTCCGACGGTATTCTTTCTCCCTCTTCCGAAGAGGGAGCAGGCGGGGTCTGCAGATTGCCTTGTGCCCCCGCTTCTGGCTTCGCTCGCACCAGCAGCCATAACCCAACCACGATGTACGGCAGCTTGCTCACCGCCAGTGAGATTGCGGCTCCTTGCATCCCCATCGTTGGCACCAGCCAGTAACACGCGATCAACGCCCCCAGCGACGTCAGGGCGATCAAAGGCAATTGAATCTGAATGAATCGCGCGGCGATCAGGGCCGTCATTATCACGCCCGCCGACGTCGCGATCAGTGTTGCCCACATGATCGTCACGAACACGTTGACGTGCTCGGCGTACTCGGCCGTGAATAGCCAAGTCAGCAGTTGACGACCGAAAAGTTGAGCGATTATCACGCCGACGAATGCGAGGCCCGTGTGTGTCGCCAGCAACACGCCGACCAACCACCGAAAGCCACGCACATCTCCCGCGGCAAACAGTTTCGCCAGCCGTGCGCTGGCGGAGGATTCCAACGCTCGCGTCAGCGTATGCATCACAGCCAGCGGCGTGCAGAGCGCACCGAAGATTCCCAACGCCGCCAAGCCGCATTTAGCCTCGACAAACCCGCGCGGAATGTTCGTGTTCAACGAGATGAGCATGCTGGTCAATCCCAGCGGAATGCCCATCACGGCCAGTTGCTTCAACGACTGCCACTGCCGCGTCACGCCAGCCGAAGCTTGCCCCTCGCCGTTTAGCAACAGCCTGACGTTGGGAACGTCATACACCAGGATCGCGATGATTCTCGCGGCGGTCGACAGTCCCACCGCCCATACGATATCTCCAGTCAGCACGACTCCACCGCACAGTCCCAAGGCGCTGAACAGCCCTTGCAATATCATCGAAATCGAGATCCGGTCCAATCGCTCGCGCTGTTGAAACAAGCCATAGAGCGTGTTCGATATTGTCTCGAACCCTTTGTTCACACCGACTAGCAGGATCACGGTCAGTGCCGCGTCGCGATATCCCGCGAACACACTCCATCCCCAACTCGCCACCAGCCCCACGACACAGGCGAACAATTGAAAGCCCAGGTAATGTCCGAACTGAAACTCCTGGTGCGAGTCCGTGGCCTGCAACCGCCGCAGTTGCATCCCCGCGAACAAAAAGATTGGCGACGTGACGGCGACTCCCAGCAGATACAGGCCGAGCGTCTCGGTGCTGCACAACTTGGCAAGCACGATCAACACGCCCCATTGGCAGACGGCGTACAGCACGTTGCCCACCAGCGACCACACAAAATTCCGCCGCACCGACAACGGTGGCGGAATGTGTCGCAAGTGCTCGCTAGAAATAACCGGATTTGAACGCGCGCTCGAACCGCTCACGGCATTCCTTTACTGACTGCCTGCCGCCCGTCGCCCGCTGCCTGCTGCGAGCGTCGCGAATACCCAAACCGTTTCAACAACCATCCCGCCATCAGCCAACAGACGACGCCATCCCAAAGTCGAAGCTTGTCCGTCCATTCCCAATCCGGCTTGAGTGTGACGTGGCCGGACATCCGCAGCCGGTTGCCGGCGATCGTGTGTTCTGGATGCAACGGCTCACCGTCCAGCAACGCTTGTGTCGTGGACGAATATTCCAAGCCGCTCCATGTGCCGATTCGCTCCAGCGTGGCCGCCGGATTTGAGACGAAATCCTCGTACCGCACTTGCAGCGACTTCGTGGAATTGCCGTGGCATACACACAACGACAGGAGATTAACCCAGACCCAATAACCCACCGACACCCAAGTTGGCTTCGGTCGAAATTCTCGCGTGATTCCCGCCCGCAGGTCCGCTTTGAAAGTTCGTCGTCGCGACCAAGCGACCGCCCGTGCGTCTCGAATCAGATGCAGAAACCGTACGTCGAGTCCCGAGATCTGCGCCAGCAACGCCGCTCGCAATGGAGTCTTCGACGAATCGACGATGATCGCACGACCACTGACGACGGCAATCGCGCGAAACAACGCCTCGGTCTGTCGCAAGTAGTCGCGATACGCACGCGAGGGCCACCGCCGTTCTTTGAAAAACCGCATCCAGCGACTCAGTCCGAACAGATGCACTCGCTCGAATCGATCTTGCAACCGCAGATAGTCGGCCACGTTCGCGAAAGGAATTCGTCGCTGCCATTCCTGGCGCACACGCGACCAAAACGGGCAATCCGACGCAAATCGACCGCAAGCACAAAAGTCTCCACCCAGCCAGCCAAGTCTGTGCAGGTTGACCAACTCGCCGACGCCGACGACTTCGGGATGACTGCCGAGCACCGTGTCCAGCAACGTTGAACCGCTGCGGCCCGCGCCCACAATGGATAACACGCGGATCGTCGGTTCCGGCTTAGAGACTGCTGGCGCCGCGAATTCGTCCGTGATTCTTTCGTCAGCCACACATTCCATAGCCTGCCCCAACAAGAGGGGGGGCGATGTAACCAGCCAGCGAGATTTCGCCAAGAGCAAGTCCCGCACCGACCCCGGGTCGAGAGTCCTATGCTTTCCGAGCTACCGCGATGGCACGACGTTATGTCGCCGAGAAAGCATTGTTCTATCGAAACGGGGTCATTGGGGAGTGAGCTTGCCAATGCTTCTACCGTAGCCGAAAAACAACAGCATCCAACCGGCGGTCAGCCATGCGACAGCTCGGTCGCGAGACGACAGACGCTCGATCCAGTCCCAATCGGGCTTCAACCGAACGCTGCCGCTCATGCGCATGCGATTCCCCGCGATCGGGTGCTCGACCCGAATCGCGCCGCCATTGAGCAAGATTTGAATCGTCGCCGAGTAATCCAAACCGCAAACGTGGCTGAGTCGTTCCATCTGAGGCTGCGGTTCGCTGACGAAATCTTCGTATCGCAGACGCAAGACATTCTTCCAGCGGAACAAGTAAACGATCATCGACAGCAGGTTGATGAACGCCCAATAGCTGACGGAGTACCACGCGGATCGCGGCTTGATCGCCGTCTGCACGCCTGCTTTCTTGTTGGCCTCGAACGCCTTCTTGCGCGACCACACGACCGCTCGCGCGTCGCGGACCAAATGCACCAATCGCAGGTCGAGTCCGCGAATGTGAGCGAGCAACGCTGCACGGATCGGCCCCTTCGAGGAGTCGACCACAATCGACTTGCCGCTCGCTTCCGCGATGGCCCGGTAGAGAGCTTCGGTCTGACGCAAATAGGCCTGAAAGTCTGTCGTGGGCGCGATCCGCTGACGCAGCATGCGAGCGATCTGCACCAAACCGAACCACTGGAAGAATTCAAATTTCTTTTGCAACGCGACATAGCCGGCGACCGTCGCGTCCGGACAGCGGCGCTGCCACCGCTCGCGAACTCGTGTCCAAAAATCGCACTCGGTTCCTAACTTGCCGCACGCGCAAATTTCGTTCGCCGTCCAGCCGGTCCTGTGGAGATTCGCCAACTCGCCGACGCCAACCACGTCCAGATGACTAGCCAGCACCGTGTCCAGCAACGTCGAGCCACTACGGCCTGCTCCCATGATGTAGAGCACTCGCACGGGACGATTCCCGGCGGAAGTCGATTCACCGAGATCCGGATGATCGGTCACGCTGCCAGCGGCGTGATGGTCGCACATCATGAGAGCCTCCTTCGCGTCCATTGACCGGACAGAGTGCCCCCACTCGGACCTGTTGGACTTATCGGCGCGAAGCTGGCCAAACTATGACGATTCTTCTGTCCGCGACAGATTTCCGAATGCGCAAATCGCCCGCTACGTAGCGGCGTCGCTCCGCGACGCTGATCCGAGTCGCGGAGCGACTCGGCTACGTCATTTGCTCCGGCAAGAGTTGCTGATCGCGCGTGCCGGTTTCCGGAATGAACATGTGGAAACCAGCCTCGACTCGGCTTCACGATTCCTGATATCAAACCGCCCCTTCACGAGCCGGTTCCTTGCCGGCTCATTCGTCAAGTCGATTTTCCGAGCACGTCTTCGGAGGCCTGGATGCCGCCGCTCGCCGTTGGTCAGCGAACGTGGTTACACGATTCCCGCGGGTTGATTTTCCCCGTATTGATCGTGACGTCTGTGATCGCGCTGGTCACACCGCTTCCCCCGATGCTGATGGACCTGTTGCTCGCGGGCAACCTGACACTCTCCGTGCTTATTCTGCTGACGACGGTTTTCGTCGGTCGGCCGTTGGAGTTCAGCTCCTTTCCGACGCTGTTGTTGAGCACGACGCTCGCGCGACTGGTATTGAACGTCGCGTCCACACGATTGGTTCTGACCCGCGGAGGCATTGACGGCACGCAAGCGGCCGGAAAAGTGATCGAAGCCTTCGGGCAATTCGTCGCGGGAGATCAAATTGCGGTCGGCCTGGTCGTGTTCCTGATCATCGTGGCGATTCAGTTCTTGGTGATCACACAGGGAACGACACGCATCAGCGAGGTGGCTGCAAGATTCGCACTCGATGGTCTGCCGGGCAGGCAGATGGCAATCGACGCCGACGTGGCCGCGAACGCGATTACTCATGAGCAAGCTCGACAGCGGCGCGATGAACTGGTGCGACAAGCCGACTTTTATGCGGCGATGGACGGAGCCAGCAAATTCGTGCGCGGCGATGCCGTGGCCGGTTTGGTGATCATGTCGGTCAACATTGTCGGCGGCCTGTACATGGGTGTGTTCGAGCACGGTCTGCCGATCGGCGAAGCGGCCGATATCTTCACGCGACTGACGATCGGTGATGGACTGGTGTCGCAAGTTCCGGCGTTCTTGATCTCGCTCGCCGCCGGTTTGATCGTGACGCGATCTTCGGCCGAGTGCGACTTGCGTGGCGATGTCGTCAGCCAGACATTTCGACATCCGCAGGCGTTGTTCCTCGCGGCGGGATTCTTGGGAGCGATGTCTTTCACCGGACTTCCTGCCATGCCGATGTTGGCGATGGCCGCCGGATGCGCGAGCGCCGGCTGGATGCTTCATTCGAAAAGCCGTCACGACACCGAAGCGGCGGCGACTTCGCTGGCCACTGAACCGAAGTCGCAAATGAAACTCGAAGATCATTTGCGCGTCGACCCGATGGAACTGACGATTGGCAGTAGCTTGATCGCTCTCGCGCAGAGCGGCGACTTGCTCCCACGGATTTCGGAGGTGCGCAGCCGCATCGCCCAAGAACTGGGCTTGCTGTTGCCAAAAATTCGCGTGAAAGACGATTTACGGCTCGAGCCGTTCGCGTACCAATTAAAGATTCGCGGCGTGCCGGTCGCGTGGGGCGAGGCTCCCTCCGAACGACTGCTCGCGATTCGTACGTTGTTTACCACCGGCGAGACCAACGGCACGCGAACCGTCGATCCAGCGTCCGGTCGCGCGGCGGTTTGGATTGAGCCGACTCAGCGCGACCAGGCGGAACTGCAGGGATATCTCGTACAAGACTCCGCGACGGTGCTCTTCGCGCATCTGCACGACGTCGTGCGCGAACACGCGGCCGAATTGCTCACGCGACAGCAAGTACATCAATTACTCGATCACCTGCGACAGACATCGCCCAAGGTCGTGGATGAACTGATCCCCGGACTGCTTAGGCCGGCGCAAGTGCATCAGGTTCTTGAATACCTGTTGCGTGAACGCGTGCCGATCCGCGATTTGGAAACGATTCTCGAAACGCTCGCCGACTACGCCGAACACACACAGAACAGCGTGCTGTTGGCCGAGTACGTTCGCTCCGCACTCGCGCGGACGATTTGTCAGCGACTCCGTGACGAGCAGCGCGTGCTGCGAGTCCTCACGCTCGATCCCGATTTGGAAGACGTCATCGCTGCCGGAGTTGACTTCAACGACACCAGCCTGATCGTGAAGTTGTCACTGCCGGTGATCGACGCCGTCCGCCACGAACTTTCCGAAGCCATTGCAGCCTTCGCGGCGACATCCCCAGGCCCCTCCTTCGCAAGCGGGGAAAATGGAGCGCAGCCGATCGTGCTCGCCACGACGTCGGCTATTCGGCTTGGCCTGCGGCAGATCACGTCCATCAGTTTGCCTCGTTTGATGATTCTCAGTTTGAAAGACATCTCGCGCGACACACACGTCGAAGCGGTCGGCCAAGTCGGTCTCCGTCGACTGACCGAACTGGCAGCCTCGCGCGGCGTGCGAGTTGGACAAGAAACAAGGGTGAGGAATGACGTGTGAAGTGTGCCGAGTGAATCCCGGTCAGCGAGCATTCGCCCGAACCTGTCAACCTTCACGCATTTCACGTCACCTTTCCCGAAGGAGTTCTCATGCAACAAGTGCGAACATTCCGAGCCTCATCGGTGCCAGAAGCCATGCGGATCGTCCGCCGAGAACTGGGCGAAGACGCGGTCATTTTGAACACTCGCTCGATCACGCAGCGTCGCCTGTTGCCTTGGTTGAAGGCCAAGCAAGAGGTCGAAGTGACCGTCCGCGCCGGACAGCCCGCGCGCGGTCTGCGAGGTCGCTCGAACATTCACTCCAATGTTGATGAATCGAGAATCCTCTCGCCGCAGCAATTGGCCGAACAGCTTGAACGCGAACTGCTCGACCGCCGGTCGCTCGCGCCGAACGACAGCGGCGTGGAACTCAGCCCCAGCCTCGAACGCTTGATTGCCACGCCACGATCGACGCCGCACAACACGACCAGCAATCCATCCTCGAAGCCACCATTCAATACGCGCTTGTTGTCAAACAATCCTGGTTCGGTCGAGCTGACTGAGCGGCTCGATTCGATCCAGCGGATGCTCGAAAGCCTGAACAAAGCCCGGCATCTCGGCGATGACAGCGAGGTGCCCTCGGAGCTATTCCAGCTCTACACCGAACTGCTGGATGCAGACGTCGAGGAAGATGTCGCTCGCGACATGATCTTCCGCCTGCGACGTCACGTTCGTCCAGAACAGCTTCACGAACATGAGATCTGCAGATCGTTGCTGACCGGACTGGTCGAGTCCGATTTCCGCATCACCTCGCCGATCAAAGCCACGCCCGGCCGTCGTCGAGTCGTTGCACTCGTGGGACCGACGGGCGTGGGCAAGACAACGACAATCGCGAAACTCGCCGCAAACTTCCGGCTGCGCGACCGCATCAGGCTGGGTCTGGTCACCGTCGACACATACCGCGTCGCCGCCGTCGAGCAACTGCGCACGTATGCCGAGATTATCGACCTGCCGATGAAAGTCGTCACCAGCCCTCAGGAGATGCGGCGAGCGCTCGACGAACTTGTCGGCCTCGACCTTGTGCTGATCGACACTGGCGGACGCAGCCCTCGCGATGAACTGAGGATCCAAGAAATGAAAAGCCTGCTCGCGGAAGCTCAAGTCGATGAAGTCCATCTGGTGCTCAGCTTGACCGCCAGCCCGAGCAGTCTGCGAGCGACGCTGGACAAGTTTTCCACCGCGAACACGACGGCCCTCATCCTGACGAAACTGGACGAAGCCGCCGGCCTGGGTTCACTGCTGACAGCCGCGCGCAAGCTGCAGCTTCCCGTGAGTTATCTCACCACCGGGCAGGACGTGCCCGGCGATATCGAAGCCGCGAATGCGTCTCGCATGGCGCGACTCGTTCTCGGACAAGAACGGCTGGGCACGTGAACCGACAGAATCGGGACACCCTTCACCCTCACCCCGTTGGGGCGAGGGGACCAAACAATCGATCTTCACCATTCATTTCGATGCGCGACCAAGCCACCACTCTTCGCAAACTCATTCAGCGCCACACGGCGTCGGAGCCGATACCGTCGTCGGCCGAAAGTCGGCGCGCGTGTGTGATCGCCTTTACCAGCGGCAAGGGAGGCGTCGGCAAGTCGAATCTCG
>CAYSHJ010000585.1:0-3399 GCA_964430385.1 uncultured Planctomycetaceae bacterium | reverse complement strand
CTGAACGAAAAGAAATCGCGGTCGGCCGTCGAGGTGATGTTTCCCGAGCCGCTGACCTGACCTGCGGACACCGTCAACGGCGTGGCCAGGGCGACGGTGTTCCCGTGATCATCAGTGCGGTAGCCGAAGCCGTTCGTACTGCGGGAAATCACGGCCAGGTCATCCTGAATCGTCGTCGAGGATATCGCCGAAGTGCCATTCCACCACAGCCCGCGCGTGGCCGAGTAGCTGTTCCCCATGATGGGAGCGCGTCCGTCCCCGGGACCGGAATAATACTCGCTGGTCTTGACGCCGTTCGCGTCGTACAGGCTCTGATGCTTCAAGCCGAAGCCGTGTCCCGATTCGTGCGAACTCGCCTCGGCCGTGTACTTCGCGTTTCCGTTCCCCAGGTTTTTGGGGAAAATGTACACCGTGTTGGTAATCGAACTCGTGAACGAGTCCACGTACGCGATGCCGCCGTACGTGCCGCCACTCCACAGCCCGTCCCCCCCAATCGCCACACGCAGCGCCGCGCCGTTGGCAAAACTCGGCGGCTCGACGGTGGTGACATTCACCTTGAACGGGACGAAGTCCTCGGCAACCTGGCTCCAAATGCTTTGGATCGTGGCCAGTTCCCCGTCGCTGAACGTCGTCAGATCGCCATCCTGATCGAAGACCGGAGTTGTGACATTGCTGAAGCTGCCCCAAACGGAATCGACGTGACCAGTAAAGTCCAGGTACAATGCCGCCGCCGCCCCCAACAGACTGTTGAGCGCGGGAATGCTGGTCAGCGGAGAGCTGGCGGCCGGGGCATCTCCCGAAGTCGCATCCGTCGTTCCACCGGCGGCTGCGATCTCCTCAATGACGCCGAACGTCCCGAGCTCCGGGAGCGGATCGCCGTGTGTCGCGTGATCATGTTCGTCCGCATCGTGATCACTGTGCTCTTCCCCCGCGACCAAATCGGCTCCCGTGTGCAGTGCGTCCAAACACAACAGCATCCGTTGTTCGAGGATCTCGATGGACTGGACTTGCTGGCAGACCGGACGGAGTTGTGTGCGACGATGCGACTTTCTAAGACGTAAGATCATGTTGGACTCCTCAAGAAAATAGACCGGTGAAGTGAAACTCGGCCGGACGTCGTCCCGCCATGCGGGGTATGGCCTACGAATCCCCAACGATTGTGGGGCAAATCAAACCTAGGTCGAGATTCAGGCAGGTCAATTGCCTCTTGGAATCTCGCATTGCGATCGATTTTGGAGCATTAGCCGGAACTTTTTTCCGCAGAGACAACAAAAAGTCTTGCTGGGGCGAGGTTTCCACGCGTTTTTGAGTGCCCGGTTTCTGGCGACGCCCGAGAGGGTTTCGGTGGCTACGCCTTCACCGTGATGCCCAGCAGTTGCAGGGCGCGCTCTTGCAGCGGCGTCGGCGTCGCGAGAATTGACACGGGTTCCGACACGCCCTCGAATTCGATGTGGTTCGTCGTCAGCGTGGCGAGAGTCTGCAGCAACGTCCGGAAACTGCTCACCGGCAGGTCGTCGGGTGTGCGCTTCGTTTCATCCTTGTGCTTTTCCATGTGCTTGTCACGGAGTCCCACGGCGAATTTGGGCGTGCAACTCGCGAAGCGACTTCGTCACCATCTCGCGGTCGCCGACGATCACGAAGTTGCGGAACGAGTATTCACCGGACTCGATGCCTTCGGGACGGCGCACGCGGAAGACACAGTTCCACTTCACGACCTTTTCGGCAGCGAAGCGGAAACGTCCGTAGCCGGCGCGCTCGAGACCGGATGACGGCTGATCGGGTGCGAAGATGCCCATCGCGTGCGAGCCGCTCTCCGTGGCGAGCACCACGGGAGTCGCTTGCTCCCCCGGTCCGTCGTCGAGTGGTTCGAGTTCGCCGCTTTGCGAATTGAACTTCCAGAACGAACTGAATTCCGCCGGCATGTAGCCGGTCACTGCTTCGAATTGCGCCAACGTGTGCCGCTCGCCGATCGGCACTTGAAACGTGACGTCGAACCGTACGACCTGGGGTAAATCGCGATATCCGATTTGCACGCGCTTTGTGACAAGATGATTCGACAGCGTCTTCGCATTCTTCGCCGGATGACCGCAGGAGTCTTGTCCCGGTGCCAGCCAAAAAGCCATTTGCGTGGTCGTCTGCAACGAGTCCTCGGTCGCGATCGAGTGCAGCAACCGACTCGTCGACTTCGGACCCGCGCCATCGTCGCGCGATCCGGCCTCGGTCGGGTTGTACGCCTCGGCCCAGAATGCGGACCCCGCATCGAAACTGCAAGCCGACTGAAGTTGTCGCCCGTGATCGGCGCTGTCGATGAACTCGCGGCCATTCCAGGTCAGCGAATGAATCGCTCCCGAGCAACGCGAGGTCGTCGTGATCACGAGCTCCGATGGTCCGGCCTTCCGACGAACAACCAGATCGGCTTTCGCCACGACCGAAAGTTCATCGGCCGATAGCGGACGACCACTCATGACGAACAGCGAAACGGCTGCCAACAGACTCATCAGGCAGCGTGATTGCCGGCACGGTCGACGACGGAACATTTCAACTCTCCCACGGTGTCGTTCATCACTCAGTGTCGTTTATCCTCACGCAAGCAAACCCCACCGGGCTTGCCCCGGTGGCTCGCGGGATTTCGCACTACTCGGCGTCACGCGAAGCAATCGGGTCAGTAGTGCAGAATCCCGTAAACCACTGGGCCAAGCCCAGTGGGGTCGCTTGATTGAGGGTTCCTCACTCAGTGTCGTTAATCACTTGGCATCTCGGCAGGCTGTCGAGAAAGAGTTGGCCGTAGCGTTTGGTCTTCACGCGGGGGTCGAGGATCACGACTTGGCCGGTGTCGGTGCGCGTGCGGATCAGGCGGCCGAAGCCTTGTTTCAATTTGATGATCGCCTCGGGGAGCGAATACTCGAAGAACGGTTTGCCGCCGCGAGCTTCGATCGCTTCCATGCGGGCTTCTTGCAACGGGTGATCGGGGACGGCGAACGGGAGCTTGGTGATGATCACGTTTTGCAGAGCGTCGCCCGGAACGTCGACTCCTTGCCAGAAACTGTCCGCGCCGAACAACACAGCTCGCTGGTCGCTGCGGAAGCGGTCCAGCAACATCGAGCGCGGCATGCCGGCTCCCTGGACCAGCAGCGTGAAGTTCTGAGCGGCGAACCACGGAGTCAGCCGGTTCGCGCAGGCATGCAACAATTTGTAGCTGGTGAACAGGACAAAGGCTCGGCCGGCGGTCGTGGTCACGTGCTGTTGGATTTTTCCGCAGACCGCCGATTCGAACTTCACGGGGTCGAGCGACGGATCGGGAATGTGGCTGTTGACGATCAGCTTCACTTGCCGTTGATAATCGAAGGGGCTGCCGAGCTTTCGTTCGAGCGATTTCGTCAGGCCCAAGCGGCTTTTGAA
>CAYSHJ010000584.1:0-4808 GCA_964430385.1 uncultured Planctomycetaceae bacterium | reverse complement strand
AAGGCCAATACCTACACCAAGCGGTTTGAAGACGCCTACTGGCCCGGCACGCATTGGAAGGACACGATCGCAGTCAATATCAGCCAGCGGGTGGGAGATTATGAGCAGCTTGATGAGCGCGCCTCCTACTTCTACGAGGGCGTCTGCATCTCCGAAGCGATGCGTTCCACGACCCCCGGATTCGGGCAGCACTACATGGGCGCTTATCAGGACAAGGACGGCGGCTGGCTCACCGGTGGAAACAACTACCGCCTGCACGTGCCCGCCAACCCGCCCGCCAAGCAGTTCTGGTCGGTGACCGTTTATGACGAGAAGAACCGCCAGATGCTGATCAACGAAACCAAGCGCATTGACGTTTCCTCGCGCAATCCGGCCGTCGTGAAGAATGCCGACGGGTCGGTGGATATTTACGTCGGACCGACCGCGCCCAAGGGATTTGAAAACAACTGGGTGCAGACGAAACCCGGCGAAGGTTGGTTCGGGATGTTCCGCTTCTACGGTCCCACCGAGAAGCTCTTCGACAAGAGCTGGGTGCTGGGAGACTTCGAGAAGGTGAAGTGAACAAGCCAATCACCAACTGAAGGAACACCGTCTGAACCACGAAGCCAGAGACCTGAACCACGACAGCACAACGACAGCACAAAAAGAACGGGAACGGTGGCTGGAACCGTTTCCGTCCCTCGAATAAGCCGGTCGAACGCAAAACCAAAGGGGCCGACGTATGAGCGATTTGATCCTGTACACCTCCGAGGACGGCCAGACCCGGATGCAACTGCGGGCCGATGGGAAGACGGTCTGGCTGACGCAACTTGAGATTGCCGAACTATTCCAGACGACCAAGCAGAACGTCTCGCTGCACGCGAACAACATTTTCAAGGATGGGGAACTCAGCCCAGAGGCAACTGTCAAGGATTCCTTGACAGTTCAAACCGAGGGTGGCCGCCAGGTGAATCGCACCGTTTCCTACTACAACCTCGATCTCATCCTCGCGATTGGCTACCGGGTCCGCTCGCCGCGCGGCACGCAGTTCCGGCAATGGGCGACGGCGCATCTGCGGGAGTTCATCGTCAAAGGGTTCGTCATGGATGACGAGCGGCTCAAGAATCCCGGCGGCTGGGATTACTTCGACGAGTTGCTGGCCCGAATTCGCGACATCCGCGCTTCGGAAAAGCGTTTCTACCAGAAGGTGCGTGACCTCTTCGCGCTCAGTTCGGATTACAAAGGCCGGGAGCAGGATACGCAGCTTTTCTTCGCTGAGGTTCAGAACACGCTGCTCTACGCCGCGACCCGGCACACGGCCGCGGAGTTGATCGTGAGACGTGCGGACTCCGCCAAGCCGAATATGGCGCTCACGACCTGGAGCGGCTCGCGCGTCCGCAAGCAGGACGTCATCATCGCCAAGAACTACCTCACCCAGGATGAAATCGACACGCTCAATCGTCTCGTCGTCATCTTCCTCGAACAGGCGGAGCTGCGCGTCAAGCAGAAGAAAGACCTGACGCTCGATTACTGGCGGGAGAGCGTAGACAGAATGCTGACGTCGAATGAACAGCCACTCTTGGAAGGCCCAGGGTCGGTCAGCCACGACGACATGAAACGCGTCGCTCACGATCGCTACGATGCCTTCGATGAAAACCGCCGCGCCGCCGAAGCGCTCGCGGCAGATGCCGAGGATCTCAAAGAGATCGAGGAACTGGAAGAAAAACTACGCAAGAACAAGCCCTGAACTCTTTGATTGCCTCGCAAGAGCGCGCCGCCGAAGTGCGAGCGATCAAAGTGAGCTGAGCGGTATCGGAACGCGGAACGGTGGCTCGAACATTTTCCGTCCCCTTTCTGCCGCCAAATACGAATTCAACGAGAAGACCAAAACCTGTACAAAACGAGTCTAATCCGATGTCAAAGACCACCTTCAAAACCAACCCGGTAGCCCTGGAATCGCTGCTTCGTCAATGCGGTGACGGCAAGATTCAATTGCCGGATTTTCAGCGCAGTTGGGTATGGGCAGAAGACAGAATTCTGAGTCTCATCGCCTCAATCTCTAGTGCTTTTCCTATCGGCGCATTGATGACACTGGAATCCAAATCTGGTTCTACGATCTTCGCTCGACGCCCCGTTCAAGGTGCCCCAATCGCGGCTAAGGAGATGACGCCTGACGAACTGCTGCTGGATGGCCAGCAGCGGATGACATCGCTTTACCAAGCGTGCCTCAGACGGGATGTGGTCGAAACGATCACGCCAAAGAACAAACTGGTGAAGCGTTGGTTCTACATCAACATCCAGAAGGCGATGAAGGCGGATGCCGACCGCGACGACGCCATCTTCTCCGTCCCCGAAGACCGCCGCATCAAGACCAACTTTGACAAGGACATCCTTCTCGATCTCTCTCTCCCGCAGCACGAGTTCGAGAAGCTGATGTTCCCGTTAAACCGGGTGTTCGACTGGGACGAATGGCAGGAAAGTTTTGGGGATTACTGGATTGCGAAAGGGGAGTCCGGCAAACGCGATGTCTTCAAAACTTTCAAGAACGAGGTCTTGGCGAACTTCAAATCCTACCAAGTGCCGGTCATCACACTCGCTCACGACACTTCGCATGAAGCAGTCTGCCTTGTGTTTGAAAAGGTGAATACCGGCGGCAAGGCGCTCGATGCTTTTGAGTTGTTGACAGCGATGTATGCCGCACGCGGGCACAAACTCCGGGATGACTGGCTTGGAGCAGATGGCAAAAAGGGGTTACAGACACGCCTTGTCGAATTCGGTCGCGCAGCAGATCAGACAGTCGGCGTGCTTTCAAAAGTAGCGAGCACGGACATCCTTCAGGCGATTGCTTTGCGCCACACAAAGAAAGTCAGGTCCGACAAAGTCGCCAATGGCGTGAAGGAAAACGACCTCCCTGCTGTGCGTGCCACTCGTCAGTCGTTGCTCGATTTGCCGCTGGACGCCTACCTCGAATACCGTGACGGCGTAGAGGCCGGCTTCAAGCGGGCCGCAAAATTTCTCCGGCAGCAGCACATCCATCGCGTCATTGATCTTCCATACCAGACACAGTTGGTGCCTCTCGCCGCCATTTTTTCCGAGATTGGCGACAAGGCCGACCATGCAGGGCACATGGCCAAGATCACGCGGTGGTTCTGGTGCGGAATCTTTGGCGAGCTGTATGGCGGTGGCTTTGAAAGCCGATTCGCGAAGGATGTCGTAGAAGTCCCAGCATGGCTCGACGGCGGTCCTGAGCCAGCGACAGTGAGCGAAGGTGTCTTTCGAGCAAACCGCCTGCAAACAATGCGGACCCGCCAGTCTGCCGCCTACAAAGGCATCCATGCACTGTTGATGCGGGAGGGGGCAAAAGACTTCCGCAGCGGTCAGGGCTACGACCTGACCGTGTTCTTCGATGAGAGCGTCGATATCCACCACATCTTTCCCCAAGCTTGGTGCGAGGCACAGAGGATCGACGTGAAGATCTACGACACGGTCATCAACAAAACGCCGCTCAGCTACCGAACCAACCGAATCATCGGGGGCGTCGCTCCATCCAAGTATTTGGCGAAATTGGAGCTTGGGAAGAAGAACGCAGATGGCCAGATCGAGAACCCGCCAATCCCGTCGGCTGTGCTCGACAGTTATCTCATCTCGCACTGCATTTCACCAACTCACCTGCGCGCGGACGACTTTGACTCTTTCATGAAAGAGAGACGAAAGTCGCTTCTGACACTCATTGGCAACGCCACGGGTCATCCAGTGAGCGAGGCGGTAGATGCTCCAGATGAAGGCGAAGAACTCAGCGAAGACATTGCCCGCGACAGCGGCATCTCGACCGTAAGTGAATAAAAAAGTCCAGGAGTCCCCAAACGTGAAACCACCACTCTGTGAGATGAAAATGAAAACCAGACTCGCCGCACTCGTCCTCAGCCTAGCTGCGGCGCTCGTACCGACGGCGCGGGCGCAAGAGTTTCTGCCACGTCCCGACCAGCCGTTCAAGGGCACGATCGGTCGCACGCCCAAGGAGTCCAAGCCGGACTTCCCCAAGCCGGTCGAAGCGCCCAAGGGAGCGCCGAACGTCCTCGTCATCTTGACCGATGATGTGGGCTTCGGCGCATCGTCCACATTCGGCGGGCCGATCCCAACGCCGACGATGGACCGGCTGGCGAAGAACGGACTGCGCTACAATCAATTCCACACCACGGCGCTCTGTTCGCCGACGCGCGCCGCACTGCTCAGCGGACGCAACCCTCACCGCGCCAACACCGGCGTCATCATGGAACTGGGCACCGGCTACCCCGGCTACAACTCGCTGATGTCCAAGAGCTGCGGGACGTTCGCCGAAATCCTGAAGCAGAACGGCTACAACACCTCGTGGTATGGCAAGAACCATAACGTGCCCGACTGGCAGACGAGTCAGGCGGGGCCGTTCGACCTCTGGCCCACCGGGCTGGGGTTTGAATACTTCTACGGCTTCATCGGCGGCGACACGTGTCAGTGGAATCCGGCGATCTTCGAGGGGACGAAACCGATCGAACCGCCGCACGGCGCGAAGGATTATTTCTTCGACAAGGACATGGCCGACCATTGCATTGACTGGATCCGGATGCAGCACGCGACCGCGCCGGGCAAGCCGTTCCTCGCCTACTACGCGACCGGCACGGCCCATGCGCCGCATCACGCGCCCAAGGAATGGATCGCCAAGTACAAGGGCCAGTTCGACCAGGGGTGGGACAAGGTGCGCGAGGAAACTTTCGCACGGCAGAAGGCGCTCGGCGTCGTCCCGGCGAATGCGAAGTTGACGGCACGCTCCGCCGGCATTCCCGCGTGGGACA
>CAYSHJ010000583.1:0-7766 GCA_964430385.1 uncultured Planctomycetaceae bacterium | reverse complement strand
TTTCGAGTCCAACTCATTGCGGTAACCTCCATAATTGAAAATGGGAGACTTACACAGACTTTGACAGGCGACCCACTTGGCAAAGCGGGGGAATCTTTGCGGGCCAATGTCGTGAGTTCAAGCGAGTTTGGATTTTTAGTGAGGCAGGTATGCGGCTGTCGGTTGTGATCCCGACGCTCAACGAAGCGTGCCAAATTAAGCAGAACGTCCAGCATGCTTTGCTGTTACGTCCGTTGGAAGTCATCGTGTCGGACGGCCAGAGCGAGGACGGCACGGCTGATGTCGCGCGTTCCGCGGGAGCATCCGTTCTGCTGAGCCAGAGAGGGCGAGGGAGTCAGCTCAACGCCGGGGCACGGGCGGCGAGTGGTGATGTGCTGCTGTTCTTGCACGCGGATTGTTGGCTCGAACCTGACGCGGCCAGGCAGATCGAATTAGCCCTGGCGAACCCCAACACGGTGGCGGGCGCGTTCCGGCAGCGAATTAATCACCCAGGACGTCTGTTTCGTTGGTTGGAATGGGGAAACGCCGCGAGAGTTCGGTGGTGGAAATTGCCCTACGGCGATCAAGGGATTTTCTTGCGACGAGAAGTCTTCGTGGCGGTTGGGGGCTTTGCTGAAGTCCGGCTCATGGAGGACGTATTGCTGATGCGCGAACTGCATCGGCGACATTCACGGATTGAACTCTTGGACGGCCCTTTGCACGTCGATGCGCGGCGGTGGTTGTCGCACGGTGTTGTACGGCAGACGGTCCGAAACTGGTTGCTGTTGGCTGGACTGGGGCTGGGAATCTCGCCAGAACTGTTGGCAAAGTTTTATGTGCCGTCACCTGTTCGGCGGCCGTGAAGCTTCTTAGAATCCTCGCGTGATGACTTATTGCGACTGTGTCTCAGTAGTCTTCTTCGCCGGGAGTCTGGCTTTGGCGGATGTTGTCCCTCTGGAAATGATGGCCTGCGGCGAAGTGGGACGTGTGGTCCAAGTGAAGGGAGCGCCCGAGGTGGTTCATCGGCTGGCCGAGATGGGTCTCAGAGAACGAGTTCGTATTCGGATGGTGCAGCCCGGACGTCCCTGCATTGTGGCGGTCGAAGACCACCGGTTGAGCTTTCGTGCCGACGACGGGATTGAAGTCTTGGTCGCATTGGACGGTGGGGCTTGACGGCGTCATTCTTTAGTGGGTGTTTGCGAAGTGATCCGGTCATTAGATCAACTTGTGGAAGGGCAAGCCGCAACCATTCTGCATGTCGACGGTGAGGACATGATTTCCGTGCGGTTGATGGAGATGGGGTTGACGGATGGCGAGCCGATTCGGTCTCTGGGTGCCGCACCGTTGGGTGATCCACTCGAGTTCGAAGTTCGAGGATACCGCATCTCGCTGCGCATCTCAGAAGCTCGCCTTGTCCAGATCACGGATTGATGTGAGATGAGTTTCAACGTGCCCGAAACAGGACTGATTGAAAACCTAGTCTGCGATTCTGCCCGTTGCCCCTCCAACCCACCTCCCGCCTCATGCCTCTGACCGTTGCCATCATTGGAAATCCGAATACGGGCAAGAGCACGTTGTTCAATGCGCTCACGGGGCTGCAAGCTCGCGTCGGGAACTTTCCGGGCGTGACCGTTGAGAAAAAAATCGGTCGCATTCGCGGAGCGTCCGGCGAGATTGACCTCGTGGACTTGCCTGGTACGTACAGCCTGTCGCCTCGGTCGCTGGACGAGATGGTTTCGGTCAACGTGTTGTTGGGACGGCAGCCAGAGATCGGCAAAGTTGACGCGGTTGTTTGCATTCTCGACGCATCGAACCTCGAGCGGAATTTGTATCTTGCCTGCCAAGTGCTCGATCTCAGTTTGCCGACGGTGTTGGTGTTGAACATGTCGGACGTTGCGGCGACGCGCGGGATTCGCATCGACATCGCCGCGCTGGAACGCAAATTGGGTGTGCGAGTGCTGGCCACATCGGCGCATCGACGACAAGGGATTGAAGAGGTCAAAGCCGCAATTGCGGCGACAGTGGCCGCCGCTCCCGCATCGCGACCGCAGCCGTTTCCCCAGGCGTTTTACGACGAGTCCCGACAGTTGGCGTCTCGACTACCGGCTTTGGGAGTCTCGGACGCTCCGGCCTATTTGGTCGAGCGAGCGTTGCTCGACGTTGGCGGCTATTTGGAAACTCACTGGCTGAATGGAGCCACTCCGCAATGGCAAGCGGCGTTGACCGAGTCCCGCGCGCGATTGAAGGATCTGGGCTGTCGGATTCCGGCGATCGAGGCGAAGTCGCGGTACGCCTGGGCCAAACAAGTCTTGCACGATGTCGTGACGATTCCGCCCGCGCGGCCAGAGACCAGCAGCGACCGAGTTGATCGTGTGTTGACTCACCGATTCGTCGGCTTGCTGATCTTCGCCGCGATGATGTTCGTCGTGTTTCAGGCAATCTACTCCTGGTCCGAACCGCTCATGGGAATCTTCGAAGCCGCTCAGGCGTGGGCCGCCCGTTTGGTGGCTTTGCTGATTCCGCCGGGCACATTTCGCAGTTTGCTAACCGACGGTGTCATTGCCGGAGTCGGCGGCGTGTTAGTCTTCGTGCCGCAGATCGCGATGCTGTTTCTGTTCATCGCGTTGCTGGAGGACTGCGGATACCTCGCGCGCGCCGCGTTTCTGATGGACAAGCTGATGTCGAAAGTCGGGTTGAACGGCAAGTCGTTCGTACCGCTGATGACGTCGTATGCCTGCGCGATTCCCGGCATCATGGCCACGCGCGTCATCGACGATCGTCGAGCAAGACTGGCGACAATTGTGGTCGCGCCATTGATGAGTTGCTCCGCGCGATTGCCGGTTTATTCGCTGTTCATTTCGCTGTTCATTCCGGATGTCGGATTAGTCGGCCCGATCGGACAGCGCGGTTTGGTGCTGTTTGCGATGTACAGCCTTGGTGCGGTCGTCGCGGTGCCGGTCGCGTGGTTGCTGCGAAAGACCGTCTTTCACGGCGAGACGCCGCCGTTCGTCATGGAGCTTCCCGCGTACAAATGGCCTTCGCCCTGGATCGTGGTCAACCGTGTGTGGGATCGCGTCATGGCTTTCGTCACGCGCGCGGGGACGCTGATTTTCGCCGCCGCGATCATCGTCTGGGCCGGCAGTTATTTCCCGGCCGATCACGCGCAAGAGTTCACGAAGCAACGACAGTTTGAACAGCGACAGGCCGAATTCGCGAAGCAGTTGCAGCGTCGTTCGGAGCTTGATTTCGAGGATGCCTCACAGCGACGCGAACTGGATGATCTCAACGTCCAGTTGCGGCCGATCGACGACGCCCGCGACGAACTCAATCGACTGCGAGCCAGTTTGGTCGAGCAAAGTTTGGTCGGTTGGCTGGGACACCTGATCGAGCCGGTCGTTCGACCGCTCGGTTGGGATTGGAAGATTGGAGTGAGCACGCTGCTGTCGTTTCCAGCGCGGGAATTGGTCATCACGAATCTCGGCGTGATTTATGGACTTGGCCAGCACATCGACGAGGATGATTCGCGGTTGTGGGACCAGATTCAAAACGCGACGTGGCCGGACGGTCGCAAGGTTTATGGGGTTCCGGTCGCGCTCTCGGTGATGGTTTTTTTCGCCTTGTGTGCTCAATGTGCCGCGACGCTGGTGACAATTCGCCGCGAAACCAACTCGTGGCGCTGGCCGATCATCACCTTCAGCTACATGACGGCATTGGCCTACGTGGGAGCGTTGATCACGTATCAGCTTGCGATTCGGTTGGTTTAGCGTCATCGTGACTGACGCTGCCTGCGTCCGCGGCAGATGCCAGCGGCGTTGGCCACGATCTTATGAGGTGGCTTGTTATGACCGGCCTCGACGGACAACTGCTGGCGACTTTGGCCTGCGTGGCTGTCGCTGTCATCGTGCTCTGCCGCCGAGCAGTCGCGTGGTGGCGAGGCCAATCGACCGGCGGCTGCGGCGGCTGCTCGGGAGGCTGCGGATCGAAAAGTTCATTCGACCAGCCAAAATTGAAACACTCGCTGCCGGTGATCGGTGAACCTCCGAACGATCGAATCTCAACGTGACCAAAGATGTGACGTAGGTTCTGCGATGACGGCTTTAGATCCGATTGGCTCGATGAGTCTGGCCGACGTCGTCCGCCGCTGCGATGAAGTGCTCGCGCACGCCTGGATGGTGCGGACCTTTATCAAGCACTGCGAGGAAGTCGACGATTACCCGGAACTGATGGAGATCGTGCGGTCGGTATTCGACATCTCGCGAGCGTTGGAAACGCGACTCACAGATCACGTCGCCTACTTGCGGATGCTGCAAAAAAAACTTGGCAAACTCCGCAAGGCGGCTGAAAAGTTTCAGGTCGACGCGCTGCGAGCTTCGACCCACACCAACTTCCAACAAGCCGTGAAATCCATCCTCGTCTGCGTCCGCGAGCTGGAGTTGTTATTGTCTCGCGGCCAAGAGTTATTGGCCGCGTTGCGAGAAACGCCGTCAGCCAATCCTTCGGGACTGTCTGCAGATGACGCCGGAATGGAAGTCAACGATAGCGATGATTGAGCCACGGATGAAACACGGATGAAACACGGATCGGACAATGATGGAAAAGTTGCCCTGAGGTTTCAGCTTCTCGATCTGTGTTTCATCCGTGTTCAATCCGTGGCCAATGAAATGTTTTCAAGTTTGACGCAGTAGGTCTGGTGCGATGTCCACCTTCGAATACTCCCGCTGGGACGGCACGCAGGCGTTTTCGCCGCAGTCGGCGGATGAGTTGTTTGATCACCTCAGCCAGTACATGCTGGAGTATGGTGACAATGTGCTCGACAACCTGGATCGCTGGGAAGAAGAACATCCCGACTTGATCGAGCTGCTGAAGAAGCAAGGCTACATCGAAAAAGATGAACAGGGCCGCTACCGCATCACGCCCCGCGGGCTGCGGCGGGTCGAGACGAAATCGCTGGAGCAACTTTTCGACGTTCGTCGCAAAGATCAACTCGGCAAACACGACACCCAGCATCGCGGCGTTGGACAGACCGTTCATGAGGAATCAAAGCCGTACGAGTTCGGCGATCCGGTCGCGAACCTCAACTTGCACGAGACGCTGCGAAACGCCCTTCAACGTCGTGGCGCCGGGACTCCGGTGGAGATCGCAGCCGATGACCTTGTGGTCTTCGATACCGAATACCAAACGAACTGCGCGACCGTCGTGTTGATCGACATGTCAGGCAGCATGAGCCGCTTTGGAAAATACGCGCAGGCAAAGCGCGTCGCGCTCGCGCTGCAAGCTCTCGTGCGCGGCCGTTATCAAGGCGACTTTTTGCAGTTCGTTGGCTTTTACTCGTATGCCTCGCCGATGACCGAGCGGCAACTGCTCGCGTCGGCCCCCAAGCAAGTCAGCCTATTCGACCCGTACGTCCACTTGCGGGTGAACATCGATCACCCGCCGAAGTTTGTGCCGCAACACTTCACGAACATCCAAGCCGGCTTACAGTTCGCCCGCAAGATCCTCAGTAAGCAACCGACCCGCAACAAGCAGATCGTGACGATCACCGACGGTGAGCCGACGGCGCATCTCGAAGGCCGCGATGTCCTGCTAATCTACCCGCCGTCTGAAAAGACCGCTCGCGCGACGCTGGTCGAAGCTCGCCGCTGCGCCAACGAGGGGATTCATCTCGCCAGCTTCGCGTTGATCGACGACTATTTTTACCTCGACCTCGTCAACTTCGTGCAGCGTATGGCGGAAGTCTCCGGCGGTGTCGCGGCGTACTGCAACGCGGAAGACTTGGGCAACATGGTCATCGAGAGTTTTCAAAACGGCCGACGAAAGCGACGACCGGTGTGATGTGCCGTGGCCGGATTCGGCGACCTTCAGCTCCTACCGCAGCCAATTCCACAAAAAGACTGGTGGCAAATTCCGTAAATCTCCGATGAAGGTCAAAGTTTCCTCTTTCCGCACACCGAATTTGGCGGTAACATCCCGCCGCCCTTAGAAGGGCGGGCTGTTCGGTGGCGTTGTCGGCGAACAGCGTTGTCGGCGAACAGCGGTTCGAGGAATCCAACCCCGAGATGCTCACCCAGGATTGACGTTAGGCGGCATGCGAAGAGAGCTGACAATGGTGATTTTCTTACCAATTAATCAGTTTTTGATGCTGACCTAGCATCTCGTCTTGCCACTCTCTGCCCAAACTCGCTTCGTAACGCGGTGATCCAGGCCACAGAGGTGGTCAAGTGAGATCCCCGTTTCTGGTAGTGCCTTGCGATTCTCGTCGCAGCGGCAAATCCCTTCCAGAAATATCCCCTGTGGACATTGTGTTAGCCAGCTCGCACCGGAAGTTCCGGCTGCGTTCGATGTGTTTCTGTCACCCCAAGGATCTGATCGACAGGTAATCCTCCATGCCCGACCTCGCCAAACAACGCAACATTGGTATCTCGGCCCACATCGACTCCGGTAAGACGACGCTCTCCGAGCGGATTCTGTTTTACTCCGGCCGCATCCACCGGATCCACGAGATTAAAGGCTCGGATGGTGGAGCCACCATGGACTACATGGAGCTCGAGCAAGAGCGTGGCATCACGATCACATCCGCCGCCACACAGGTCCAGTGGGGCGATTTTACAATCAACCTGATCGACACGCCGGGCCACGTGGACTTTACCGTCGAAGTGGAACGCAGCCTGCGCGTGCTCGACGGTGCCGTGCTGGTGCTGTGCGCCGTCGGTGGCGTGCAGAGCCAGTCGCTGACCGTTGATCGTCAGATGAAGCGGTATCGCATTCCGCGCATCGCATTCATCAACAAGATGGACCGCATGGGCGCAAACTCGCAGAAGGTCATCACTCAGATCAAGGAGAAGCTCGGCACGGTACCGTTGCCGTTACAGATTCCGATGGGCAAGGAAGCGGACTTCTGTGGCGTGATCGACTTGATCGGCATGCAGGCCGTGTTCTTTGATGGCACGGATGGCGAAGACGTCCGCAAGGAACCGATTCCCGCTGGATATATGGAACAAGCCACGACCGCTCGGCAAGAAATGCTCGAGACGCTCTCATTGTACGACGACTCGCTGATGGAAGCGCTGCTCGAAGAACGTGAGGTTTCCATCGAGCAGATTCACAAATTGATCCGCGAAGCAACGCTCTTACACGAGATCACTCCGGTGATGATGGGCACCGCGTACCGCAACAAGGGCGTGCAAGAGTTGCTCGACGCGGTGACGTACTTCCTGCCCAGCCCACTCGACCGCGAAGTGACCGCGACCGATCTCGACGCCAAGCCGGCCGAGGGCAGCACCGATCCAGTGAAGGTCACGCTGACGAAGAACGAAAAAGACCCGCTGGTCTGCATGGCGTTCAAGACCGTTGTCGAGCAGTTCGGTCAGCTCACGTACATGCGGATTTATCAGGGCACGATGACGAAGGGTGAAAGCTACACGAACTCGAGAACCGGCAAACGGCAACGCTTCGGCCGCATCGTGCGGATGCATGCCGATCAGCGTGCCGACGTCGACTCGGCCGGTCCCGGCGACATTGTCGCGGCTGTGGGCGTCGAGTGCGCGTCCGGAGACACGTATTGCGGCGAGAAGGCCAACTACGCTCTCGAAAGCATCTTCGTTCCGGAGCCGGTCATCCGTCTCTCGATCGAAGCGGCGCAACGTGACGGTACGGACAAGCTGTCCAAGGCCCTCGAACGGTTTCGCCGCGAAGACCCGACTTTCCGCGTCATGACCGACCAGGAAACCAACGAGACTCTGATCGCCGGCATGGGGCAGTTGCACCTCGAAATCTACATCGAGCGCATC